>PMHN01000371.1 GCA_003156695.1 Gammaproteobacteria bacterium | reverse complement strand
AGAGGCTCCAGATCTCATAGGAACGATCGCCGACCTTGAGGGTTGAGCGCGCCCGGAAACTGTTCGTCATGCGTGCCTCCGCTTTGAGCCGGCAATTATATCGGGCGGGACAGTGGCGCGCTGGATCCCTTCTAGGCCGCCGCCGCAAACGCTGCCGGCGCGGTCGAGCCGATCACGCCGCCGCCCAGGCAGTGATCGCCCTCGTAGGCAACGGCGTACTGGCCAGGGGTGACGGCACGCTGCGGCTGATCGAAGCGGATGCTCACGCTGCCGTCGGCACGCGGCTCAAGGAGCGCCGCCTGATCGGCCTGGCGATAGCGCACTTTCACGGTGCANNGGCGCCTGGCGCGCGGGTACGAGCCAGTGCCACTCTTCGGTCGTAAGCGAGACGCTCGAGAGCAACGGGTGATCATGGCCCTGCACGATGACGAGCGTGTTGCGTGCGACGTCCTTGGCGGCCACATACCAGGCCTCCTCGGGGCGACCGGGGCGGCCGCCGATGCCGAGCCCGCCCCGCTGACCTAAGGTATAGAACGCAAGACCCTCGTGTGTGCCCAGGCGTNNCTCAGGGGACTGGATGGGGCCGGGACTGTGCGTGAGAAAGCGCCCGAGAAATTCGCGAAACGGCCGCTCGCCGATGAAGCAGATGCCGGTGCTGTCGGGCTTATCGAACACCGGCAGTCCGGCGCGGCGCGCATGCGCGCGTACCTCGGACTTTGGCAGCTCCCCTAAAGGCATGAGTACGCGCGCGAACTCTGCAGGCGGTACCGCGTGCAGAAAGTAACTCTGGTCCTTGGCGGCATCGCGCGCCTTGTGCAGCTCAACTCCGGCAGCACCGGGCAGCAGGCGTGAGTAGTGCCCGGTTGCAAAATGCGAGCCCCCGAGGCGCTGCACGTAGCGCAGTGCCTCACCGAACTTGATCTCGCGGTTGCACAGCACGTCCGGGTTGGGAGTGCGGCCGGCGCGGTGTTCGGCGAGGAAGTGCTCGAAAACGCGCTCGCGATACTGAGCGGCAAAGCTCACGCGGTGCAGGGGAATGACGAGCTCGGCTGCAACCGCGCGCGCGTCCTGGTAGTCCTGCGCCGCCGTGCAGTAGCCATCCTCGTCGTCCCAGTTACTCATATAGAGTCCCTGGACCTCCCATCCCGCCTGTTTCAGGAGCAGCGCCGCTACGGCGGAATCCACGCCGCCGGAAAGGCCCACGATAACGCGCTCGCGGCCGGCAGCGGCAGGGAATGGGTGGGGGCTCACCCGGTCAATTCTACCGCCTCGACACCCAGGGCGGCGCTCAGATCCAGGCTGGCGATCGGCGCGAGCTCGCGGCGAGCCCCGGCCAGGTAGTCCTCTATACAGCGCATGACGAGGGGACTGCGCAGCGGCGTCTCGCGCGCCTTGAGTTCGGCGCGCGACAGCCAGTGGGTGGCCACGATGCCGCGATCAAGCCGTGCGTGCGGATCGTGCGCCGTCACCGCGCCCGTGAACGCAAAGCGCAGGAATACGCGTCCGTTTTGTGGATTGCGCCACGCGTACACCCCGACGAGCGCCTGCGGCTCGAACTGCCAGGCGGTTTCCTCCTGCACCTCGCGCACCACCGCCGCCAGCAAAGTTTCGCCGCGTTCGACGTGTCCGGCGGGTTGATTGAAGACCAGGCGCCGGTTGATGCGCTCTTCAACCAGCAGGAAGCGACCGTGCGTTTCGGTGACGGCCGCGACGGTGACGTCGGCTATGCGGGGCATGGAGGGATTGTAGTCGCCGCCGCGGCAGACCGCGGCGGTTCGCCCGCGGCCCTAAGGAGCATCAGCCGCGGCGGGCAGCGCGCAGACCGTGCTCGGCCGCGCTGGCGTTCCNNCCGGTCGTCAGCGATCAGGTAGGCGGAGGCGCGCTGCGGGGAGTGGGCGGCAACGTAGCGGATATCGATGCAGCTGGACAGGCGCCGCCCCATGGCGACGAAGCTGTTGCTGTCACGCATGACACGCGTCGGCTCCGCCAGCAGCACGCGCACCTTGGCGAAACTGCGCGTCAGCACAAAATGCTTGATGACTTCGAGGAACGCGGTCTGCTCATACAGATCCGGCTCGAGGTCGGGTGTGAAGATGGAGATGAGTCGCTGGGCAGTGGCGGCGATTTCATTGACCGCGGCGCGCACTTCCGCAAGCGAGGTGAGAACCGCGAGGGTCTCGGTTCCCTGGCGGCCTGTGCCCGCGCCGCGGGCCGTGCCCACGGATTCGGGCGCGTAGCGCGCATTTGCGAGCTGCGCCAATGCGCCGGTGAGGTCGAGTTCCCCAGTCATTGCCACGAGTGGCGTCCGCCCATGCCCGCCAAAAAGGCAGGCTACGAGCGATGTTAGCGATGCACTGCGACAATACCTTGCCGAACCGGTCACGGTTTGACCGCTGCGGGCGGCATCTGAGGCCCGAAATCCGAACGCAGTTCGCACTTCAGCGCTGCCGGAGGTACCACGGGCAAGTCCTTGGCGGGCTTAGCCGGCAGCGGGGCCTTGGCTGTCTGGTGCCGCTGGGCCCGTCACACGCTCCGGGCGAGCTCTCGCGCGAGGCCGATGTAGTCCCGCGGCTTCATGGCCCTGAGGCGCGCCTTGTCGGCCGCCGCGAGCGGCAGGGAGTCAATGAACTGCGCGAGGGTGGCGGCGTCGATCGCCCGGCCGCGGGTGAAGTCCTTCAGCCGCTCGTATCCGCCGGCGACCCCGGCGGCGCGCAGCACCGTCTGCACCGCTTCCCCCAGCACTTCCCAGGCGCCATCCAGGTCGGCGTCCATGCGTCCGGTATCAGCTGCAATCCGGGTGAGTCCGCGTCCGAGCGCGTTCCAGGCGACGAGCGTGTGGCCGAGCGCCACGCCGAGGTTACGCAGCACGGTCGAGTCGGTGAGATCGCGTTGCCAGCGCGAGATGGGAAGCTTTTCGGCGAAATGACGCAGCAGAGCGTTGGCGACACCGAGATTGCCTTCCGCATTCTCAAAATCGATGGGATTCACCTTGTGGGGCATGGTCGAGGAGCCGACTTCGGCGGCGAGCGCGCGCTTGCGCGCGAAGGCGCCGTCATAGCCGGCGATGTGGTCGGCGCTCGCGGCCTCGCTGTCCTGGATGGAAATCTGCACGTGATCGAGGCCGGAATCGGCGAGTTGCCGCAGCGTTGACGCCGTGATGCCGACCGCCGAGGTGATGAGGTTGGTGTAAAG
>PMHN01000296.1:6992-7173 GCA_003156695.1 Gammaproteobacteria bacterium | reverse complement strand
GGCAACTGCCACAACGGCGGTGATCCGGAGCGCCTTTACGAGACCTTCGCCACCCAGTTGGCCCGCCTGCCGGACGAGACGCGCGTATTTCCCGGTCACGAGTACCTGGCACGCAATCTGGAATTCACGCTCGATCGCGAGCCGGGCAACCCCGACGCGGCGCGCCTGCTCGAGCAGGCGC
>PMHN01000296.1:0-6950 GCA_003156695.1 Gammaproteobacteria bacterium | reverse complement strand
TTCGTGAAGCTGCGCGAGCTGCGCAATCGCTGGTGAGGGCCGGCGCGCTTGCCGCGTGGCGCGTGAAGTCGCAGCATAAGCACCTGCCCTTACCGCCAGTGGGAACGACCATGCGCAACGCTCTTCTGATCTTGTCGGCAGGACTCACGGTGGCCGCCGGGTCGCCCGGCTTCGCCAGTGGCGGCGGCATGCATTCGATGCTGCCGCAGCAGCAGCAGCAGCAACAGNNACCGCGACCGCGGATGCGGGCAAAAAGGACAAAGCGGCCAAGGACGCGCAGGAGAAATACGCCGCTGCGCTCGCCAAGTTCCAGCAGGCGGTGCAGATCGACCCCAGCGCGCACGAGGCGTGGAATTACCTCGGTTATACCAACCGCAAGTTGGGGAACTACCATGAAGCACTCGCCGCCTACGACAAGGCGCTGTCGCTGAAGCCCGGCTACCCGGATGCGCTGGAGTACCGCGGCGAAGCCTACCTCGGACTCAGTCACATCCCGGACGCAAAGCAGGCTTACCTCGACCTGTATGCGGGCGACCGCAAGCTCGCCGACAAGCTGCTCAACGCCATGAAGGCCTGGGTCGGCGCGCAGCGGGCAGCCCCTGGCGGGGCGTCCAGCGGCGTGGATGACTTCGATCACTGGATCCAGGAGCGCGCGCAGATTTCCGCCCAGACCGCCATGCTGACGCGGGCCGGAACCGCCGCCAGCTGGCGCTGATTTTGCGCGCGCGCCCGCGGCGCGGACCCGGCGTAAGCGGTGCGCTCGCGATCGCCGCGCTGCTGCAGCAGCATCCGGAACTGCAGACTGCGTTTCACGGCTTGTGGGTCTACGCGGCGACACCCGGCAATNNCGATCGCCGCGCTGCTCGCGCCAGGCGCTGCGTTCGCGGCCGGGACTACACCCGCAGCCCCGGGGGTGCCTGCAGCGGACGCAGCGCCCTACGGGTGGCACCTGCCGCGCGGCTTCCCGACACCACAGGTGCCGGCAGACAACCCCATGTCCGACGCCAAGGTGGCACTCGGACGGCGATTGTTTTTCGAGCCGCGCCTCTCGCTCACGGGGCAGTACAGCTGCGCCAGCTGCCACGATCCGGCACGCGCCTTCTCCGATGGCCGTCGCGTCGCCGTCGGCGCCACCGGCCAGGCCCTGCAGCACAACGCCATGGCACT
Organism: Gammaproteobacteria bacterium; assembly: GCA_003156695.1. GTDB lineage: Bacteria > Pseudomonadota > Gammaproteobacteria > Steroidobacterales > Steroidobacteraceae > 13-2-20CM-66-19. Next base: position 5,783 of record PMHN01000296.1, on the reverse strand, counting down.
CGTGAACGTCGCCTACAACATCAGTTTCGGCTGGATGAAACCGCAGGTGCGCTCGCTCGAGGCGCAGATGCTCGAACCGATGTTGAATGAGCACCCGGTGGAGCTGGGAATGAAGGGGCGCGAGGCCGCCGTGAGTGCCGGGCTCGCCGCCGATCGCAGCTACGGGCACGACTTTGCGGCCGCCTTCCCCGGGGAGGCCGCGCCGGTGAGCTTCGGCAACCTCGTCAAGGCGATCGCGGCGTTCGAGCGCACGCTGATTTCCGGCGACTCGCCTTTTGACCGCTACGTCTTCGGCGGCGAGCACCAGGCGCTCACACCCGAGGCCAAGCGCGGCATGGCGCTGTTTTTCTCACGCCGCGCCGGCTGTGCCGGCTGTCATTCGGGATTCAACTTCTCCGGCAACTGGCGCGACACCCAGGGTGCGACCGGGCGGGCGAGCTTCGCCGCGAACGGCACGAGCACCAGCCGCATGCGAGTGCCGACGCTGCGCAACGTGGCGCTCACCGCGCCCTACATGCACGACGGGCGCTTCGCGACACTGGACGAGGTGCTCGGGCACTACTCCGCCGTCGGGGCACGCGTCGCGGCCACGGCGGCCGGCTCCCCGCGCGCACGCCGTTACGATGCGCGCCTGCCGCGCACTGCCTTCAGCGCCGCCGAGCGCGCCGAGCTCGAGCGCTTTCTTGAAAGCCTGACGGACGAGTCCTTCGTGGCGCGCTTCGCGGCGGGCGCAGCCCCCNNACGCGCGAGTAATCGCACTGCCGGGCGCTTCCCGCTACCCTTGGCTCTTTGGCGGGCAGCGAGGCTCCATGGACTCTACTTTCTATCGCCGCAGCTTCCAGGTCGTCGCGGCTGCGCTTCTCGGCTACCTGCTGCTGCAGATCGTGAGCCCGCTGCGCGGCATGCTGGGATGGGCTGCGGTCCTGGCATTCATCCTGCATCCGTTGCATGAACGGCTCGCCCGGCGCCTGAAGGGCCACAGCGCCCTGTCGGCCGGCATTCTCACGCTCCTCACGCCATTTTTCGTGCTCGCGCCACTGGCGGTGCTGGGAGTGGTGTTCGCCGGCCAGGTGGCGCGCGTCGTGGAGTCCCTGCGCACTCACAGCTTCATCTCCTACCCGGAACTGGTCGAGCGCCTCGCCAGTTATCCGTTCATCGGCGGCGCCGTCGCCTGGGTGCGTGAAAACGCGGAAGTTACCGCCGCGCAGGTGCAGGGCTGGATGACCGAGAGCGTGCAGGTGCTCCTGAGGTCCGCCGCGGCTACCGGCGGCAGTGTCGCACTCGGGGTGTTCGGCACGCTGATCGGATTTTTCATGATGCTGTTCATGCTGTTCTTTTTCCTCAAGGACGGGCGCGCGATGTTCGAGAGCCTCACGCGCCTCATGCCGGTGGAGCCTGCGCGGCGCGCGAAGCTCCTGAAGTACCTGGCCGACGTCACGCGCGCGGTGGTGTTCGGCTCCGCGGCGACCGCCCTCATCCAGGGCATTGTCGTCGGTGTGGGTTTCGCGCTCGTGCGCCTGCCCTCACCGGTGGTCTTTGGTGTACTCGCCACCTTCGCCGCCTTCCTGCCAGCCGGGGCCGGCATGGTGCTGGTTCCGGCGGTGGTGTATCTCGCCTTCGCCGGGCGCTGGGGCGCGGCGATTTTCCTCGCCTGCTGGGCCGCGGCGCTGTGGGTCAGTGAGAACATCATGCGATCCCTCCTGACCGGGCACCACGCACAGGTCTCGACGCCGGCGATTTTCGTCGGCGCCATTGGCGGCGCGGCGGCCTTCGGCATCCTGGGACTCGTGATCGGGCCGGTGTTGCTGAGCTTCGCGGTGGCGCTGGTGCGCTTCGCACAGGAGCAACCCCCACGGGAAGCTAAGGCGCGGTGAGGGATTCCCGTAGAATGCGCCGGCCATGGATCTGTCCCCGATCCTCAATCCGCTGAACGACGCACAGCGCGCCGCCGTCACCGCGCCTCTTGGGCCGGTGCTGGTGCTCGCTGGCGCCGGCAGCGGCAAGACGCGCGTGCTGACGCATCGCATCGCCTGGCTGATACAAGCCGAGGGCGTGTCCCCTCACGGCATCCTCGCCGTGACCTTCACCAACAAGGCCGCCGGCGAGATGCGCGGGCGCGTGGAACGGCTCCTCGGCGTGCCGGGGGGTGCACTGTGGATCGGCACCTTCCACGGCATTGCGCACCGGCTGCTGCGCCTTCACTGGCGCGCGGCGGGCCTGGTGCAGGGCTTCCAGATCCTCGATTCCGAGGACCAGCAACGCCTCATAAAAAAGATCGTGAAGGCCGCCGAGCTCGATGAGACGCGCTGGGTACCACGCGAAGTGCAATGGTTCATCAATTCCAACAAGGACGAGGGCCGCCGCCCGCAGCACCTGAAGGACGGCAACGACCCGACGCGCCAGCAGCTGATCAAACTCTACGCGGCCTACGAGGAGGCCTGCGCGCGCAACGGCGTGGTGGATTTCGCCGAGCTCCTGCTGCGCTCATTCGAGCTGTGGCGCGATAACCCCGCTCTGCTCGCGCATTACCGCCAGCGTTTCCGGCATGTGCTGGTGGATGAGTTCCAGGACACCAACGCCATCCAGTACGCGTGGCTTAAGCTCATCGCAGGCGACGACGGCTGCGCCTTCGTGGTGGGGGACGAGGATCAGTCCATATATCGGTTTCGTGGCGCGCGCGTTGCCAACCTGCAGCAGTTCCAGCGCGACTACCGCCAGGCGCTGCTGTTTCGCCTCGAACAGAACTACCGCTCGACCGGCACCATTCTCGAGGCCGCCAACGGCCTGATCGCGCGCAACGCGGGCCGCATCGGCAAAACGCTGTGGACGAGCGGCGCACGCGGCGAACCAATCCGCCTCTACACCGCCTTCAACGAGCGCGACGAGGCTGAATTCGTGACGCATCGCATCCGCGAGCGCGTGGCGCAAGGGGGGCTGCGGCGTGAGATCGCGATTCTGTACCGCTCGAACGCGCAATCGCGCGTCTTCGAGGAAGCCTTCCTCTCGGCGCGCGTGCCCTACCGCGTGTACGGCGGCCTGCGCTTCTTCGAGCGTGCGGAAATCAAGGATGCGCTGGCGTACCTGCGCTTGAGCTCGAACCGCAACGACGACGCCTCCTTCGAGCGGGTGGTGAACCTGCCGACCCGCGGCATCGGGGCGAGGAGTCTCGAGGTGCTGCGCGCGCAGGCCAAGGGCGCGAGCTCGTCCCTGTGGGAAGCGGCCGCTGTCCTGAGTGGCAGTGCCGATGCGCTCGGTCCGCGCGCGGCGGCGGCATTGCACGGCTTCATGAGCCTCATCGAGCGGCTCGCTCGCGAGGGCGCGACTCTCGCGCTGCACGAGCGGGTCGACCAGGTGCTCAAGGGCAGCGGCCTCATCGAGCACTACAAGCGCGACAAGGCCGAGCGCGGCGAGGCGCGGGTGGAAAACCTCGACGAACTCGTGAGCGCGGCCCGCGGCTTCACCCCCGAAGCGAGCGAGCTGCCGCCGCTCGAGGCGTTTCTCGCGCACGCCGCGCTCGAGTCCGGTGAGGGCCAGGCGGACGAGTGGGAAGACTGCGTGCAGATGATGACGCTGCACACCGCCAAGGGCCTGGAGTTCCCGGTGGTGTTCCTGTGCGGCCTGGAGGAAGGCCTGTTTCCGCACCAGCGTTCGCTGGGGGATCTCGACGGCCTCGAAGAGGAGCGGCGCCTGTGTTATGTCGGCATGACACGCGCCATGCGCTCGCTCTACCTGACCTACGCCGAGCAGCGGCGCTTGCACGGCGTGGACAGCTACGGCCAGGCGTCGCGCTTCGTGCGTGAAATCCCCGAGGCGCTCATCGAGGAAGTGCGGCCGCGCGTGCAGGTCTCGCGGCCGGCGTCGGTGGGGCGCTTCCGCCCGCAGGAGCCCGCGGTGGCCGGCGTGCGCCTCGGCGCGCGCGTGCGCCACGGCAAGTTCGGCGACGGCGTCATCCTCAACGTCGAGGGCAACGGCGCGCAGGCACGCGTGCAGGTGAGCTTCGAGCGCCAGGGCACCAAGTGGCTGATGGTGCAGTACGCGAACCTCGAGCCGCTATGATCAATTGGAAAAACCGGCCTGCGGCCGTTTTTCGGCCGTTGCCGGCGGCAAAAGGCGCGACTTTTGCCGCCTGCGTAGCAAGGCTATGAGGCATCAATGAAAATCCTCATCCTCGGTGCCGGTCAGGTCGGACGCACCGCCGCCCAGCACCTGTCGCGCGAAGAGGCCAACGAGGTCACGGTGGTGGACGTGAATGAGGACGTCCTGCGTGACCTGCAGGATCGCCTCGACGTGCGCACCGTGGCGGGCAACGCCGCCTGGCCGACGGTGCTGGAAGCCGCGGGTGCTGCGGAGGCTGACATCATCGTCGCGCTCACCTCCAGCGACGAGGTGAACATGATGGCCTGCGAGGTGGCGTTCACGCTGTTCCGTACGCCGACCAAGATCGCGCGCATCCGCGCCGCCGAGTACACCAGCAGAAGCCGGCTGTTCGGCGCGGACGGGCTGTCGGTGGACGTGTTCATCAGTCCCGAGCAGCTGGTCACCGAGTACGTCGAGCGGCTCATCCATCACCCCGGCACCCTGCAGGTGCTCGACTTTGCCGACGGCAAGGTGCGCCTGGTGGGGGTACGCGCACGCCGCGGTGGCCTGCTGGTCGGACACGCCCTGAGCCAGCTGCCGCGGCACCTGCCGAAGATGGAGGTGCGGGTGGTGGCGATCTACCGCGACGGGCGCGCCGTGGCGCCCGAGGGCGACAGCGTCATCGCCGAGGGCGACGAGGTGTTCTTCCTGGCGGCGCGCGACGACATCCAGCGCGCCATGACCGAGATGCGCAACCGCGATGATCCGATACGGCGCGTGGTGATCGCCGGCGGCGGTAACATCGGCTTCCGCCTGGCGCAGACGCTCGAGAAGCACAGCCAGGTGAAGCTCATCGAACGCGACGCGCAGCGCGCCCGCAAGATCTCCGAAGTGCTGGTGAACGCGATCGTGTTGCACGGCGATGCCGCCGATGAAGAGCTGCTGATCGAGGAGAACATCGACAGCGCGGATGTGTTCGCCGCCCTCACCAACTCGGAAGAGGCCAACATCCTCTCGGCGATGCTCGCCAAGCGCCTGGGCGCAAAGAAGGTCATGGCGCTCATCAACAAGCCCTCCTACACCGAGCTGGTGGAGAGCAGCACCATCGACATCGCTATCTCGCCGCAGACCATCACCATCGGCTCGCTGCTCGCGCACGTGCGCCGCGGCGATGTGGTGCGCGTGCACTCGCTGCGCCGCGGCGCCGCCGAAGCTCTGGAGGCGATCGTGCACGGCGATGAGCGCAGCTCGCGCGTGGTCGGCAAACGCGTCGAGGAAATCAAGTTGCCCGACGGCGCCTTGATCGGCGCCATCGTGCGCGGCGAAAAGGTCATCATGGCGCACCATGACACGGTCGTGCACTGCGACGACCACGTCATCCTGTTCCTCTCCGACCGCAGACACGTCGAGGCGGTCGAGCGTCTTTTCCTGGGCCCTGCCCGGTAAGCGCACNNATTCGTCATCGCGGCGCTCGTGTGTGTCGGCACGGGCATGCTGCTCGCGACCAGCACGCGCGCCTGGGCGCGGGAGTTGAAGCCCCGCGACGGCTTCCTGCTCGTGACGCTCGGCTGGTTATTGATGTCGGCGGCGGCGGCGATCCCGCTGCTCCTCGTGCTGCCCGGGCTTTCCTTTACCGACGCCTTCTTTGAATCGATGTCGGGGCTGACGACGACCGGCGCGACGGTGTTCAAGGGACTCGATACGCT
>PMHN01000087.1:2172-7941 GCA_003156695.1 Gammaproteobacteria bacterium | reverse complement strand
GATCATCCCCGCCGCCATGGAGATGATGGATCGCAAGGCTGCCGCCGCAGTCGAGCCTTTCGTGCATGCCGGCTACGACCTGTCCGCCGCCGCCATCCTGCTCGTGGAGGCGGACGGGACCGAAGAGGAAGTCGCCGGGCAGGTCGCCGAAATCGAACAGGTACTGCGCGACAACGGTGCCCGCACGCTGCGCGTCGCGTCTTCCGAAACAGAACGGGCACTGTTCTGGTCGGGCCGCAAGAACGCGTTTCCAGCCGCCGGACGGCTGGCGCCGGACTACTACTGCATGGACGGCACGATCCCGCGCCGGCACATCGGCAAGGTACTGGATGCGATCGCCGCTATGGAAACCCGTTATGGCCTGAGTTGCATGAACGTCTTCCACGCCGGCGATGGCAACCTGCACCCGGTGATCCTGTTTGACGCGAATGAGAGCGGCTCCTGGGAGCGCGCTGATCGCTTCGGTGCGGAAATCCTCGAGCTGTGCGTGCAACTCGGAGGCACCATCACCGGCGAACACGGCGTCGGGGTCGAAAAACTCAACTCCATGTGCGTGCAGTTCTCCCCCGCGGAGCGCGCTGCGTTCCAGGCAGTCAAGGAGGCATTCGATCCGGCGGGACTCCTCAACCCCGGCAAGGTGATCCCGACGCTGGCGCGCTGCGCGGAGTACGGCCGCATGCGGGTGCACGGCGGCGCCCTGCCCCACGCGGATCTGCCGCGCTTCTAGCCAACAGCACCTCCAGCCAACAACATGTCCGCGCCTCCCGATGTGATCCTGGCAGGCCTGCGCGAGACGGTCTTAAGCGCCCATGCACAGCGGCGGCCGCTGCGGGTGCGGGGTGCGGGCACCAAGGACTTCTACGGCGAGAGTATGGGCGGGGAGAGTCTGGACGTGTGCCCCTGGCGCGGCATCGTCGCCTACGATCCCTCCGAACTCGTCATTACCGCACGCTGCGGCACGCGGTTGTCCGAGATCGAGCGCTCGCTCGCTGAGCACGGACAGCTGCTGGCGTTCGAACCGCCGTGTTTTGGCGGCGATCCCAGTATGGGCGGAGTGATCGCCGCTGGACTCTCGGGTCCCCGCCGTCCCTACGCCGGCGCGGCACGCGACTTTGTGCTGGGCGCGACGCTGCTCACGGCTTCAGGAGAGGTGCTGCGCTTCGGCGGGCAGGTGATGAAGAATGTCGCAGGCTTTGACGTGTCGCGCCTGTTATGTGGCTCGCTCGGTATTCTCGGCGTCATCACCGAGGTTTCTGTGAAGGTGCTGCCGCTGCCGCGCGCGGAAACTACGCTGCGGCTCGAGTTGCCCGCGGCCGCGGCGGTCGCAGCGTTCAATCGCTGGGCGGGCGAGCCGGTGCCACTCTCGGCGGCGGCGTGGTGGCGCGGTTGCGCCTGGGTGCGGCTCTCGGGTGCGCCGGCGGCGGTGCGCGCTGCGCGCGAGCGCCTCGGTGGCGAAGCGCCCGATGCCGCGAGCGCGCTGGAGTTCTGGAACACCCTGCGGGACTGCCGCTTGCCGCTCTTTGGACGCGACGTGGTGTGGCGCTTATCCGTCCCCAGCGCAATCCCACCGCTCGAGCTGCCCGGTGAGCCGCTGATCGACTGGGGCGGCGCGCTGCGCTGGTATGCCGATCCGCCGGCGCAGTTGGACGTGCGCGCGCTCACGGTGGCGGCCGGCGGCACAGCCCAATGCTGGCGCGGAGCTGCGCCTGCGGGGCGCTTTCACCCATTGTCACCCGCAGTCGCCAGCGTGCACGCCCGCCTGAAACAGCGTTTCGACCCGCACGGAATTTTCAATCCCGGGCGGCTGGTGGCGGGGCTGTGACGCGCCCTACACCAATGCGCGGTGCGCGTCGGCCATTTCCTTAAGACTCCCAAAACGGAAGTCGTACGCGGGCGTGTCCGCCGGGGCCAACGTCGCGCCCCACCCATCCTGGCGCGCGCCCCGATCAATCCACGCGCTCGCGAGCCTTGCGGCCTTCGCGGGTGCGTGATCATGGTAAAGACTCTGCGCGGTGTGCAGGATCTCACCGCGGCCGATGCCCATCTTCGCCACCGCCTCGATGAGGTAGCGGAAGTTGCGCGGGTCGGGCTTGTACGAGCCGACGTCCTGCGCGGTGCAGATGGCATCAAACCTCACGCCGAGCTTCACGTTACTGCCGGCGAAGCTGTCACGATCGACGTTGGAAAGGATGACGAGCTTGTAGTGGCGCGCGAGGTACCGCAGCGCCGCCGGCGTGTCCGCGAACGCCGGCCATTGCGGCACGGAGTTGCCGAAAGCCAGGTGTGCGGCTTCCGGCAGCCCCACCTGCCACTCGCGCGCCAGCCGCCGGTGCACCTCGGCCAGGAGATCGCGGTACGGCATGGCCGGTGTCGCGGCTTGCTGCGACGACTCCTGCCGTGCAAATTCGGCGAGCACCGCATCGGCGCCGAGCGTGATTTTGCCCGCGTTCAGCAGCGGCTCAAGCGCGGCGAGGATGCCCGTCTCCCAATCGATGAGCGTTCCGTAGCAATCAAACGTCAGGGCCTTGAAATCGGTGAGCTGCATGGCCGTGTTTACAGGTTGATCGTCCCGCGCCCGATCTCGATCACCTCACCGCTCACGAATATGCGGCGCTCGGCATCCACCTGCAGCCGCAGCTGTGACGGGCGCCCGGTGTACTCGCCCTGCGACAGATCGAATTCACACGGCAATGCCCGCCCCATCGCCAGACACCAGCCGCCGAGATTCGCGGTCGCGGAGCCGGTCGCCGGATCCTCGTTGACGCCGATCGCCGGGGCGAACATCCGCGTCTNNGATGCCGGTGCCCGCGGGAGCGAACACGTACACCATGCTTTGCCCGTCGATGCTCTTGAGCTCCGCCAGCAGTCCCGCCTGTACGTTCACGCGCCGCACGGCCGCTTCGCTTGCCAGCGGCACGATGAGCTGCTCGCGCCCCGCATTTACCCACAGCGGCCGCTCCGCCAGCTCGCGTTCGGCAAGACCCAACATCCCTGCCAGCAGCCCGCGTGATTCGGTCACCTCGCGCCAGCTGGGCGCGTTCGCCTGCAGGGTCCAGCGATCATCGAGCGCGCGCACCGCGATCACTCCGGCCTGCATCTCAAGTGTCAGCCGTTCGCCCCCGAGGCCGAGCGCCCGGCACACGTGCGCCGTGCCGAGTGTTGGGTGGCCGGCAAATGGCATCTCGTAGCGCGGCGTGAAAATCCGCACCCGCGCGCTGGCGCGCTCGGAGGGCAGAATGAAGGTCGTCTCGGACAGATTGAACTGCAGTGCCAGCGCCTGCATGGTCGCCTCATCGAGCGACTGTGCGCGCTCGAACACGCACAGCGGATTGCCGCTGAGCACACGGCGCCCGTGCGTGAACACGTTGACGAGACGATAGGCGTACGCAGTCACAGACTCACCGATAGCGGCTGACTTCGATGCCGTTGCCGATGCTGAGCAGGACTGAAGTCATGTCCGGCGCCGCGCGCACCCGCTCACGGTACGCCTGCGCGTGCACTCGCGCACTCTCGGGCTGCAGCATATTGTCAGCCACCACAATCGCCCCCGCAGCGAGCTTCGGGTACAGGAGTTCAAACACCGGCACGTAGAGATCCTTCCACAGGTCGATGAGCACCAGGTCAAACGGTCCCGCGAGTGCCTTGAGACTCGCCCGCGCATCGCCGATCACAAACTCGACGTAATCGGCCAGTCCCGCGCGCGCGAGCTGCGTGCGGGCGTACTCGGTCTTTGCCACCGCCAGCTCAAGCGATGTGACCTTGCCGCCAACTGCCCGGGCGCCTTCGGCAAGCCAGGTCGTGGAATAGCCATAGGAGCTGCCCACTTCCAGAATCCTGCGCGCCTCGCCGGCCTTCACCAGAAGATTGAGCACCGTGCCCGTCGCGCGGCCCACCGGCAGCAGCATCTCGTCGCGACGCGCCGCAGCTGCCTCATTCGAGAGCGTGTCCCATAGCGCCTCCTCGCGCTGCGCACGTGCCTCGTAGTCATCGAGGACACCCCACATCGCCTTATCCAGGGATGTCGGATCGTTCATGAAATACTCCTGCCAGGGCGGCGGCTCGTGCCCGCGGGCAGCGCCGGCGGCGGGGTCGAGCATCTGGTCAGGCATGATAACGCGATCGCGCTGTGCGATCGCGTCGCCACGCAAATGCACGTAGCATCGGAGCCATGGGAAAGGCCAGGCTCGAAGCCTTCACCGACGGCGTCGTCGCGATCATCATCACCATCATGGTGCTCGAGATCCACGTTCCGCAGGGAACGACTCTGGACGCTCTGCGCGTGGAAGTGCCGATATTCCTCGCCTACGTGCTCAGCTACATCAACGTCGGTATCTTCTGGAACAACCACCACCATTTGCTGCAGGCCTCCGAACGCGTGAACGGCAAGGTGCTGTGGGCGAACCTGGCGATGCTGTTCTGGCTGTCGCTGGTGCCGTTCGTCATCCGCTGGATCGATGAGGCGGGATTGACCGCCCTGCCGGTGGCGTCCTACGGAATTGTACTGACCGGGGCCGCCATCGCTTACAGCGTGCTGACGCAGCAGCTCATCGCCTGCAACGGCCACGATTCGCGTCTCGCGCGCGCGGTCGGCCACGATCGCAAGGGCAAGCTGTCTCTGGCGCTCTACATCGCCGCGAGCGCGCTTGCGTTCCTGCGCCCGTGGGTGGCGATCGGGCTGTACATCGCGGTGGCGCTGGTGTGGATCGTGCCTGACACGCGCATCGAGTCGTTGGTAAAGAACAGGACCCCGTCTCTATGAACGACATAGCCACCGTGAACGCCGTCAGTAACGCTGCGCCCTACCTGGTCGCCATCAGGAACGGTACCCACCAGTGGAGCGCGGATGAGCCCGTCGCGCTCGGCGGCGCGGACCTCGGCCCGACCCCGCATCAGCTGCTGCTGTCGGCACTGGGGGCCTGCACCGCCGTCACGCTGCGCATGTACTCTGCGCGCAAGAGCTGGGCGCTCGAGGAAGTTCAGGTCGAGCTGCAGTTCAACCCCGACGGCCCGCCCGCTGGCGGCGGCAACGACATCCGCCGGCGCATCACCCTGCGCGGCGAGCTGAGCGCTGAGCAGCGAGAACGTCTGCTGCAGATCGCCAACGCCTGTCCCATCCACAAGGTGCTGAGCGGGGAAGTTCGTATCGCGACATCACTCGCCTGAGGATGAGCACAGTGCTGGAACGCATCGAAGCACGAGCGAACACCATCGGCGGCGGACTCACGATCCGGCGCGCCCTGCCCAACGTGCGGCGGCGCATGGTTGGTGCGTGGTGCTTTCTTGATCACGCCGGGCCATTGCAATTTCCGCCCGGTGAAGGACTGCGGGTCGGGCCGCATCCGCACATCGGCCTGCAGACCTTCACCTGGCTGATCGAGGGCGCGGTGGTTCACCGCGACAGCCTGGGGAACGAGCAGATCATCACGCCCGGTCAGGTGAATCTCATGACTGCCGGGCGCGGCATCTCCCACGCGGAAGACAGTGCCTTGCCACAAGGCAAGCCCGGGCGTCTGCACGCGGTGCAGTTATGGATCGCGCTCCCCGACGCGCAGCGCCATCGCACGCCGTCCTTCCGCAACCACGCGGATCTGCCGCTGATCGAATCGGGAGGCTTCAGCGTGTGCGTGCTGGCCGGTAGCGCGCTGGGGCACAGCTCGCCCGCGGAAGTTTTTTCGCCCCTCGTGGGACTCGAGCTGAGCGCCCCGGACGCAGCTCGCCTCGCACTCCCCGTAACCGCGTCTTTTGAGCATGCCCTGCTGGTGCTCGAGA
>PMHN01000087.1:1637-2136 GCA_003156695.1 Gammaproteobacteria bacterium | reverse complement strand
GACATTCTCCTGTGGTGGAACTTCGTGGCGCGCAGGCCTGAGGAGATCCAACAGGCGACGCGCGAATGGAATGCGGGAGAGCGCTTCGGCAGCGTGCATGGCAGTCCTTCAGCTGCGCTGATCGCACCCGATCCCGCCGGGCTGAACCTGCGCGCTCCTCACCCACAGGCGCCCCCGGGCTAGCGTCCCGCGCCGCATTCGCGCGTGCCGGGCGTGCGCACCAGGCCCTCTGAACGTTCGTTCAACGGTCACCATCCGGCCAGCGTGCGGTGCAGAGCGGCGCGCTACCTTCGTATCTAATTGCTCTAATTATATTTTTTTAAACGTCTTCAGCCTTCTTGCGTCTCCTTGAGCCTTGATGGAATATAGCCGCGTCAGGGAGATAATAACCATTGAGTGCGCGTTCAATGCCCCACGCAGGCTTGAATCCGATTGCGCCCGGGGAGCGTGAAGCCCGCCCAGCATTGCGCGTCGGCGTGATCCTGGCGCATCACTTCAC
>PMHN01000087.1:202-1629 GCA_003156695.1 Gammaproteobacteria bacterium | reverse complement strand
AGCCTCGACTACGTGGTGGTGGTCGGCGGCATCCTGCATGCCGGACCGCAGCTCGATGAGACGACGACTCGTTATCTGCGCGAAGTCGGCGCTACGCAGGTGCCGATGATCGGAATCTGCACCGGCAGTTTCATCCTGTGCCGGGCCGGGGTCATGAACGGCCGCCGTGCCTGCGTGAGCTGGTACCACTACCAGGACTTTCTGACAGCATTCCCCGGCCAGGAGGTGGTGGCGGATCGGTTGTTTCTTGCCGACGGACCGCGCATCACCTGTGCGGGCGGCGCGGGCGCTGCGGCGCTCGCCNNTTGTTCGACCGGCCGCGCTCGGGTAACGAGGCCCAGCCTCACCCGCCGCTTTCCGAGACCGTGGCGGAACCACGCGTGCGCCGAGCACTGCTCCTCATGGAGCAGAATCTGGCGCGGCCGATTCCGATCGCCGAAGTTGCCGCGGAACTCGGGGTGTCGGCGCGGCAGCTGGAGCGGCTGTGCCGCCAGCACGCGGGCGCCGGCCCCGCCTCCCTCTACCGTCAGCTGCGCATGCGTTACGCAAACTGGCTCATCGTGAACTCCGACCGCTCGGTCACGGACATCGCCAGCGAAGCTGGCTTCGCGGACTGCGCGCATTTCTCGCGCCAGTTCAAGGACGCTTACGGTCTTTCGCCCTCGACGCGCCGGCAGCAACCGCAGCGGCTTAAGAATGGCGACGCCGCAGGCGCGCGCGTGTTCGAGTAGCGCCTCACCAGCTGAATGACCCAACGCGCGCAGTGCACTTAAAGTTCTGAAGGGATCAAACCATGAACTCACAGATCTCGTATGCGGTAGCACTCATCCTGGGCGGCGCGTCGTTCGCAGCCTTCGGCGCGGACGCACCGGCAGCGTCGGACGCGGGTAGCAGCGCCGATGCGAATGCCAGTTCGGATACGCTCGCCGAGATCACCGTCACCGCGCAGCGCCGCTCGCAGAACATGCAGGACGTGCCGATCGCCATGCAGGCGCTCACGGAAGAGGCCCTGCAGCAGCTCAACGTCAAGACCTTCGATGACTATCTGAAGTATCTGCCCAACGTGACCTCGGCCAGCAACGGCCCCGGGCAGAACGAGGTGTTCATGCGGGGCTTAAGCGCTGGCTCGCAGGCGAGCCAGGGAAGCGGCTCCACCGGGTTGTGGCCGAACGTGGCCATTTACCTGGATAACCAGTCCGGGCAACTGCCGAACCGCAATCTCGATGTCTATGCCGCCGACCTCAATCGAATCGAAGTGCTGGAGGGGCCCCAAGGCACGCTGTTCGGCGCCGGCGNNTACGGCGTCACCGCCCACGGCGATCCGAACAACGGCCTGACCGCGGTACTGAATCTGCCGTTGATCGACGACACCATGGCGGTACGCGGGGTCCTCTATACCGACACCCGCGGCGGCTACATCAACAACG
>PMHN01000087.1:0-160 GCA_003156695.1 Gammaproteobacteria bacterium | reverse complement strand
ACAACGGCTTCTGCGTGCCGCCGGGGAGTCCTTCGATCAACAACAACGCCCTGGTCGCGAACGCCATCAATCCCGTTACCTACCAGGGGGTACGCGCCGAGCTGCTGTACAAGTTCAACGAGAACTGGGATTTACTGGTCACGCAGTCCTACCAGGACAT
>PMHN01000220.1 GCA_003156695.1 Gammaproteobacteria bacterium | reverse complement strand
CTCCGCGTCGAGCTTTTACCTGCCGCTGGGACGGGTGCGGCGCGCACTCGGGCTCATCCAGCAGGGCAAGCCCGTTACGCGCGGCACGCTCTACACCGTGTTCAACTACATGCCGTACGACGAGCTCGAGCGGCTGGGGCTGGATGCCGGCACCGAAGCGCAGGTGCGCAAGGTCTTTCCCCGCTACACCGGCATGCTGGTCGTGACCGAGGTGTTGCCCGGAAGTCCGAGCGAGAACCTGCTGCAGCCCGGGGACATCCTGGTACGCCTCAACGGTCACTACATCACCCAGTTCGAGCCGCTGGAGGAGGTCCTCGACGACGCGGTCGGCGCGCAGGTGGACGTGGAGCTGGTTCGCGGCGGCAAGTCGGTGGCCGCGAAGCTGCCGGTGGGAGATCTGCACACCATCACGCCGAGCGCCTACGCCGAGTTCGGCGACGCCGTGGTGCACACGCTGTCGTACCAGCAGGCGCGCTACTTCAACCGGCCGACGCGCGGGGTGTACGTCGCCAACCCCGGATACGTGTTCGGCGCCGCTGGCATTCCCCGCGGTGCGGTGATCGTGACGTTGAACGGCGCCCAAACCAACACGCTGGCAGATTTCGAGGCCGGCCTGGCCGCGCTCGGCGACGGCGATCACGCGACCGCCCGCTACGTCACCCTCGACGATCCGAATGGCAGCCAGCTGCGTCCCGTCCGCATGGACCGCCTGTGGTTCCCGGCGAATCACTGCAACCGCAACGACGTCGAGGGCCTGTGGGATTGCAGCGCCCTGGCCGCAGGGCCGCCGCCGAAGCCGGCGGTGGTGAGCGCCACGACCTTCCCGCGCTTCAAGGAGCCGCGGCTGGACGCGCTCGCGCCGTCTCTCGCCATGGTGACCTTCGACATGCCGTACTCGGTGTCCGGGATCACCGAGCACAACTACCACGGCACCGGCCTCGTGGTGGATGCGCAGCGGGGCCTCGTGGTCGTGGATCGCAACACCGTGCCGGTTGCGATCGGGGATGTCACGGTGACATTCGCGGGCACGGTGCAGGTCCCGGGCCGTGTGGTCTACATCCACCCGCAACACAATTTCGCCGTGGTGGCGTACGACCCGAAGCTGCTCGGCGCGACCCCGGTGCGTTCGGCGAAGCTCGTACCGCGCGAGTTGCGCGCCGGGGAGCCGGTGTGGGTGGTTGGCCTGGGTGGCGACAGCCAGATGCACTCGCGTAATACCGAGATTGCGAGCATCGATCCCCTGGAGCTGCCGCAGTCGCGCACCATGCGCTTCCGCGACAGCAACATCGAGACTATCCAGCTGGTCAATCCGCCGCTGGAGTTTGACGGCGTGCTCGCCGATGCGGCTGGCGAGGTGCTTGGCACCTGGTCGAGCTTCGCCTACGACAGCGGGCGCGAGCTCGCCCAGGACACGCGCGGCGTGCCTATTGACGTGGTGGCGGACATGCTCGAGCGCGTGCGCGAGGACCGTCCGCTGCACTCCCTCGAAGCCGAACTCACGCCCCTGCCGCTCGCCAGCGCGCGACAGATCGGCCTGTCGGAGGCCTGGACGGAGCGCCTCGCGCAACACACGCCGACGCGCCGGCAGGCGCTGTCCATCGTGCGCATGGTCGGCGGCTCGGCCGCCTCGAAGGTACTGCAGCAGGGGGACCTGCTGCTGGCAATCGACGGCAAGGTGGTGACGCGTTTTCGCGAAGTGGAGCGGGCGGCGGCCGACAAGGACCACGTGGCGGTCACGGTGTGGCGTGGCCCGGGCGAACAGACACTCGAGGTGCCCACCGCCGAGTTGCCGGGAATGGACGTGGACCGCGTGGTGGAGTGGGGCGGCGCCACGCTGCAGGCGCCGCATCGGGCCATGAGCGCGCAGCGCGGTATAGCGCCCGTGGGGGTGTACGTGGGCTACTTCGCCTATGGCTCGCCGGCGTCGCGCTACGGGCTGTATCCCGGCCGGCGCATTGTCGAGGTCGATGGGACAGCGACGCCGGACCTGGACACCTTTCTTAGGGTGGTGACGGGGCGCCCCGACCGTTCATCGGTGCGCTTGAAGACCATCATCTGGAACAACGCCCCGGAAGTGATCACGCTGAAACTCGACAAGCACTACTGGCCGGCCTACGAGCTGACTCGCTCCTCTGCCGGCAGCTGGCAGCGGCGGGCACTCGAATAACCCCTTCACGGCGCAGCCTCCCGTCTGCCGTTCGCGACAAGTGCCATCACCGCATGCTGTGACGCAGATGCGGCTTTGACGCAACACGGGCCGTCGGCAGTCGGGGGCTTGGTAGAATCCCTCTAACTATGGTTCGTGTATTCAGAGCAACCCAGGTCGAAATCGAGAACGCCGTGCAGGCCTTGCGCGATGGGGAGCTCGTGGCATTCCCTACCGAGACGGTCTACGGGCTGGGTGCCAATGCGCAGAATCCGGCGGCGGTGCGCAAGATCTTCGAGGCCAAGGGCCGTCCGGCGAATCACCCGGTGATTGTGCACCTGGATGATCCGCGCTTTCTGCACCGCTGGGTGCGTGAAGTTCCGCAGACGGCGACGCGCCTCGCGGAGGCCTTCTGGCCCGGCCCCCTGACTATGGTGATGCCGCGCGCCTCGCACGTGCATGACGTCATCACCGGCGGCCAGGACACGATCGCGATCCGCGTACCCGCGCACCCGATGGCGCAACAGCTCCTGACCGCCTTTGGCGGCGGGATTGCCGCACCGTCAGCCAACCGCTACGGGCGGCTTTCGCCGACCCGCGCCGAGCACGTGCGCGAGGAACTGGGCGATGCGGTGCGCGTGATTCTCGATGGCGGCGAGTGTCAGCTCGGACTTGAGTCCACGATCATCGCCTTCGAGGGCGACGCGGTGCGGTTGCTGCGGCCAGGCGGCGTCACGGCGGCGCAGCTGCGCGCGGTCGCAGGGGAGGTGCTGGTCGGCCAGAGCGCCGGGTCACCGCGTGTTCCGGGCAGCACGCCCATGCACTACGCACCGAGCACGCCTATCACCCTCGTGCCCGCCGGTGAGATCGATGCGCAGGCGGACGCGGCCTCCGCCGGCGGCCGGCGCGTCGCGGTGCTGGCGCAGCGCCTGCCGCTGCGCGCCCATAAGTACGTCACCTGGATTAACGCCGGCCGGCGCCCGGAAATGTACGGCCGCGACCTGTACGCCAACCTGCGCACCCTCGACAAGGCCGGCTGCCAGCAGATCCTCGTGCAAGCCGTCCCGGACGGGGAGCGCTGGGAGGCCATCAGCGACCGCCTGCTGCGCGCCGC
Organism: Gammaproteobacteria bacterium; assembly: GCA_003156695.1. Taxonomy (GTDB): domain Bacteria; phylum Pseudomonadota; class Gammaproteobacteria; order Steroidobacterales; family Steroidobacteraceae; genus 13-2-20CM-66-19. Next base: position 825 of record PMHN01000220.1, on the reverse strand, counting down.
GACCAGCGTCGCCGAGACGGACGATGTCACCGGCACGATGGCCGTGTTGCCATAAACTGCGCTGGTGCGCCGCCCGCGATTCATCGATCCGTTCGAACCCGCCGAAGTCCGCCGCCTCGTCAGGGAGTTTGGCTCACCACTTCTGATCCTGGATTGCGAGCGCGTGCGGGCGCAGTGGCGCGCGCTCTCCCGGGCGCTGCCGCGGGTCGACCTGCACTACGCGCTGAAACCCATGCCGCATCCGGCCCTCGTGCAGACGGTCATCGCCGCGGGCGGGTTTCTGGATCTTGCGACCACCGGTGAAGTGCAGCTGGTAGAGCGGCTGGGAGTAGCGCCCGAGCGCTGCATCCACACGCACCCGATCAAGCGTCCCCAGGACATCGCCAACGCGCTGCAATTCGGAGTGCGCACTTTCGTCGCCGACAATCCCGACGAGGTGCGCAAATTTGCACGGCTGGGCGGGCAGGTGCAGCTTCTGCTGCGCGTGTCATTCCGGGCGCCGGGGGCGGTGTGCGACCTGTCGCGCAAGTTCGGCTGCGACCCGGAAGACGTGTTGCCACTGGCGCGCCTCGCGGCGGGCCTGCGCATCGGCGTGCGCGGCCTGTCGTTCCACGTCGGCTCGCAGACAGCCTCTGCCACCAAGCATGTCGAGGCGCTGGAGGTATGCGCGCGACTGCTGGCCGCCGCGCGCCGCGAGAAGCTTGGGTCGCTGGACACCATCGACATCGGCGGCGGCTTTCCGATCGACTACGCGCAGCGCGTGCCGGACATCCAGCGCTTCTGCGCGCCGCTGCGCACCGCACTGGCGAAGCTGCCGCGCCGCGT
>PMHN01000003.1:1144-4311 GCA_003156695.1 Gammaproteobacteria bacterium | reverse complement strand
TTCAGGCGGTAGGCGTGACCGGCGTTCTGCACGATCGCTCGGCTCATGGTTGATTCACCGCCCATGAACAGGGCAATACCGATCATGCCCTCGTTCCCTACAACGGCAATTTCTGCAGATTCACCATTTCTCATCACGTAAAGCAGGGAGATGACGCAATCGATTGGGAAATAAGCANNGTTTGGCCAGACTCATACAAGACCTGGCCCAGTGTTAGAGTAACCAACTCCAGATCGCTGGCCAGACGATCGCACTCTGCGGTTGCCAATGCAGCAATAAGAGCGTTTTGCTGTGGCCGATGTTGGTCCGGCGCAGGGGTATTTTTCACCTCAAACTCCACTCGATGGCACAAACAATAGGTTTGCAGGGTGGAGTTCCTGATCTCCATTGAGTGTGTCTTTCATGATGGCAAGGATCCAAAAAAGGTTCACACAGACTCCGACGACTGCCGATCGCATCTTTCGTCCTCCGGTTCGAAACCGGGACAGAAAGGCTGGATTGTCGTGACAGTCGCACCGAACCCACCCCAGCCTTGAGACGCTGAATCACAGCCACAGGGTATCGAATTGTCTTTGAAAGGGTCTGTGCGCCAGCGTACAGGTACAACTGACCCCTTGGGTGTTGAAATATCGGTCTTTGGCAAGCCGATTTATGTGCGGTAGCGTCCTGACTGCTGGGCCCTCTTGATGTTCCAATGTCCGCTCAATCGAACAACTTGGAGATCAACATGTATATCGGCGGCGGCATACTTGGACTCATTCTGGTCGTTGCTCTCATACTGTTTGTAGTGCGTAGAGCCTGAATCGTACTGCGGGACGGCAGCTTGGCCGGCGGATGCCGATAAGGCAGACGCAGTGCGACCTCAAGTGCGCGGCATTTTTATTCTTGTGATGCCGCGACTGCGATCTATTTGATCAGCCCTTTGTAACCCCCTGACGAACAGGANNGAGGTGGTGGTCGATTTTGGTTAATGGAACCGCCAAGGACAACGAACCAGATCGTAAGGGGTGGCTCCGCTTGTCAGGACGGAATTCCTTGCCGGATAGGTGGATCTTACAAGGCGAATGTCGCCGGTTCGAGCCCGAAAGCACCCACCACGCGATCGTTAGCCCTGGCGTCGCTCTTGATTGCATCGGACGTGAATGAGCTTACNNGTACCGACGAATCTCGAGGCCGCGCGCACCTTCGACACTGACATCGAGTGTGGATCAAGCCAAATAGGCGCGAGCTTCTCCGCGCGCTGTCGCCGCGACCTGAGGGCCGAGCGGCGTCCGCTGCGAGTGTGGCGACGGCGACGGCGACGGACGAGCGATACACATGCTCCACTGGTTTCATTCCTTACTACCCCGCCTCCCGCACTATGGATTCGTGCTCGTCTTTGTCATCGTATTTTTGAACAACGTGGGGCTTCCCCTGCCGGGAGAGGCCCTTCTGCTCGGCGCCGGATTCGTCTTGGGAAGAGCCGCAGGGTCGCTGTGGGATCCCATGCTGGCCGGCGCGGTGGCCTCATTCCTGGGTGGCGTTTGCGCCTTTTGGTTCGGTCGACGGTTGGGCCACGAGAACTTAGAGAGAGTTCACTGGCTTCATCTCACGCCCGAACGGCTCGCATGGCCCGAGCGGTTTCTGACGCGTCATGGGCCCAAGACCGTCTTTATCGCCCGCTTCATCGCCGTGCTTCCACCCGTTGTAGTCAATCTATTGGCCGGCATGACGAAACTCTCATGGCGCACTTTTCTATGGTTCAACCTAACGGGGTCAGCGCTCTATACCATCGTCTATATCCTGATTGGCTACTTCTTTGGCAAGCAATGGGCCTATCTTCGAGACTTACTGGGTCCCGCGGTGTGGTACGCCGTTTTTACGGCGACCATCCTCATCGTTTTAGGCGTTCTTTATCGGCGTCCGCTGTCTGACTATGCCGCCCGCGCTTTTCCAAGAGCCGCAAATAAAGCCCATAAATGACCGTGCGACAGCAGATAGCCACCTGGTCCATCGGGCGTCGGTGCTGTTCCGCACAGACGAAGCAGGCGAGCGGCCTTAAATTGCGGGCGGCACAAGGACCTGGCGGTACGCCCGTGTCGCGGAGACAGGCGTTGTTGTCAGGTCTTGTAGGTTCGAGGATTCAACACAACCTGTCGGCCGGGCCGGCACGGATAGAGGAGCACGCTATGGACGTAAACAAGGACCAGGTGAAGGGCCGCACCAAGGAAGTGGAAGGCAAGGTCAATGAAATCACGGGCAAGGTCATCGGCGATAAAAAGCTGGAAGTGAAAGGCAAGATTCAACAAATCGGCGGAGAAGCCCGAGCAAAGTTGGGAGACGTGAAACAGAACGTAAAAGACGCCGCAAAGAACAACGATGAGTGACCGCCTGGACTCGAGCGCTTTTGCGAGTGTCGGGTGACTGCCGGAACGGGGTTCGTGTAGTCAGTGTGGCCGGCTGCCGGCCACACTGACGTGCGCGACCTGACCGCGATGAAACCCTCAGTGGTTGAGGTACGTCCAGACCGGATGAAGTGTGGCGCGCGAGGCGGGCGTTCAGCCGGCGCGATTCCGATTCGAAATGTAGAGGAACTCTCCCACGATCGCCGTGGCTAGCATTGCCGCATTCGAAAAGAGAAATACCCAGTTGTGGACTTGGTAGCTGTAGATCGTAAATCCGATCGAAGCGGTTATTTGGCCCACGAATAACCATCGCGATACACCGCCCGTCGCCTTTGATTTCCATTGCGAGTAAACCTGACGGCCTATTGTCGCGAGCAGGACGGTCGCGCTTGCCCATCCAAGAGCGTCACCGTGCGTGATCGATTTCATGCTTGAGGCGTGGCGATCCTAAGCGGCGGCCACAGGTTTCGTCCCCGGCACGGGCTGCGTCGGGCGGCGCAGCCGATCGAGATAGATGTAAACCACCGGGGTGGTGAACAAGGTTAGGGCCTGCGACACGATCAGGCCCCCCACGATGGCATAGCCGAGGGGTTGCCGGAATTCCGAGCCGGTGCCATTCATCAGGATCATCGGAACGCCGCCCAAGGCCGCGCAGGCGGTGGTCATCAGAATGGGTCGCAGACGCTGGTGCGAGGCTTCGCGGACGGCCTCCTCACCACTGAGTCCTTTCTCGCGCTCGAGGCGCAGCGCGACGTCGACGATCATGATGCCGTTCTTCTTGAC
>PMHN01000003.1:0-1092 GCA_003156695.1 Gammaproteobacteria bacterium | reverse complement strand
CCAGCAGCGCCGCGCCGATCAGGAGCGGCTCATCGGCCAGCGATTCCTGGAAGGCCTGCGCCGTGCCCTGAAAGGACCCTGTGAGGGTGACCGGCGCTTGCAGTTTGTCGCGTGCGGTTTGTACGGCTTGTGTCGCCTGACTTAGCGCGACTCCCGGCGCAAGATTGAATGACAGCGTTGCGGCGGGGAATTCACCCTGATGGGAGACCGTCAGGCTGCTGGTCGCGGTGGGGTCGACTCGCACGAACAGTGACAGGGGGACGGCCTGCCCCGTGATCGACGAGAGCAGATATACCGAATTGAACAGGTCGGTCGTCGCCTGCAGTTTGGGGGGTGCTTCCACGATCACGTGGTAGCTATTCTGTTGAGTGTAGTACTGGGCTACCTCAGCCTGGCCGATCAGGTCATAGATCGCGGTATCGATCTGCATCGGAGAGATGCCGAATCGCCCGGCAGCGTCGCGGTCGATGGTGAGATTGACCGCGCCGCCTTGCGATTGCTGATCGGAACTGAGGTCGGTGAGTTGCGGCACGCCCTTCAGGGCGGCGAGGAGCTTTGGCGCCCAGGTGTTCAGTTCGGTCAAGTCAGAATCCGACAGGGTGTACTGATACTGCGCCTGTCCCGCGCGGCCACCGACATTGATGTCCTGCGCCGCTTGAAGGAACGTTTGCACCCCGACGAGTTTCGCAAGCGCCGGGCGAAGTCTTGTGATCACCTGGTCCGCTGTTGCCTTGCGACCGCTGGCCTTGGGCTTCAGAGCGATGCTTAGATTCGCCTGATTGGTGCTTGAAGAGCCGATGAACATGGCCACGCTCGCGACCGCCGGATCCTGGCTCAGGACTTTGCCGACATCCTGCACCTTCTGTTTCGTCTTGGTGAAGGATGCATCCTGGGAGGTGATCATGACCCCGCTGAGAAAACCCGTGTCCTGCTGGGGGAAGAAGCCCGTCGAGACGGTGGCGTAGAGCCAGATCGCCGCGACCATCGTCGTCAGAAAGACTGCCAGCGTCACCAGCTTGTAGCGCAGAACCGTGTCCAGGGCGCGCACATAGCCACTTTCCAGATTACTGAAGCCCTTCGCCAGCATGCGGG
>PMHN01000212.1 GCA_003156695.1 Gammaproteobacteria bacterium | reverse complement strand
AACAATCATTCGAAGCTGACAGACTCGAACAATTGCATCCGCATTGTTTTTATTCTTTCAAATATTATTGCTTTTCTATCACTCCCCTCCGCCCCGTGTCTTCTTCTGGTCGCTTTGCCACGCAACTCCTGTCTGTGTTCCGCGACATGTTACTCACGTCCTAGATATCAGCGCAAGAGGCTTGTTCATCAAGGAGTTTCGGGAGGGGGAAACATCGCAAATGCGGGCCAAGTATTGCTCTGTGGCTGCATAAATGGCCGCTTTTCACCGTAAAAATGCGCGCGCTGCCATAATTATTGTTTTTATTAGTTGATTATATTCAATGCATTAGAGATCTTATCTAATGTAAGACATTGATAAAAATCAGCTCATGCCACTCAAAAGCGGCACGAACGCAACGGGCCCGAGCGACTGCTTTTCGAGCCTCTGCTCCTTCTGCGTATAGCGCACGAGCTGCTGCTCACCCTCGGGTCCCACGGGCACGATGAGCCTGCCGCCCGGCTTTAATTGCTGCAGCCATGCCTCGGGAACGCTTAAGGGCGCCGCCGCGACGAGTATGCCGTCAAATGGCCCATGCGCTTTCCAACCCACGCTGCCATCCCCGTGGCGGAAGCGCACATTCCTCATGCCGAGTTCTTTGATGCGTTCCCGGGCGCGTTCCAGCAGGGGTGCAATGCGTTCGATGGTGAAGAGCGTGGTCACGAGCGGCGAAAGCACGGCCGTCTGGTATCCGCATCCCGTGCCGATCTCGAGCACCCGCGCAAGCGGGCCGCCCTCGAGAAGTGCCTCGGTCATGCGGGCGACGATGTAGGGCTGGGAAATGGTCTGCCCGAAGCCAATCGGTAGGGCGGTGTCCTCGTAGGCCCGGCTGCCGAGCGCCTCGTCGACAAAGATGTGCCGTGGCACGTTGCGGATGCGCTCGAGGACCGCGGGATTGACGATGCCCTGATCGCGCAGGCGCTGCACGAGTCGATCGCGCGTGCGCGCCGAGGTCATACCAATACCCGAGAGGCGCACGTCAGACACCGATGCCCTCCAGCCACGTGCGCAACTCCGGCAGCGCGGCGTGACGCGTGAGGTCCACCTGCAGGGGTGTCACCGAAACATAGCCCTGCGCAACGGTCGCGAAATCGGTCCCGGGACCCGCATCCTCTTCCGCTCCGGCGGCACCCACCCAATACACGGGGCGGCCGCGCGGATCCTGGGCGCGTACCACCGGCTCGGAGCGGTGGCGGTAGCCCAGGCGGCTCACGCGAAAGCCCCGCAGCTCCGGGAACGGCACGTCGGGGACGTTGACGTTCAGTATCAGCGCCGCCTGCAACGGCTTCTTCAGCAGCTGCGCAACGAGCACACGTGCCACTTCCGCACCGGTGTCGAAATGGCCGCCCCCTGCGGCTCCTGCGGTGCACAGCGAGACCGCGATGGTCGGCAGCCCGAGGAATCGCCCCTCGACGGCGGCGGCCACCGTGCCGGAATAAAGGACGTCATCACCGAGATTCGGCCCGTCATTCACGCCGGAGACCACCATGTCGTGCTCGAAGTCGAACAGGCCGGTGATCGCCAGATGGACACAGTCGGTGGGAGTTCCTGGCACGAAATACACGCCCGGCTCGGATTCGAACACGCGCAGCGGCACGTCGAGGGTGAGGGAGTTGCTCGCGCCGCTCTTGTTGCGGTCCGGCGCGACCACCGTCACCTCGGCGAGCGTCATGAGCGCCTCGCGCAGGCGGCGGATGCCTTCGGCGCGAAAGCCGTCGTCGTTACTGACCAGGATCTTCACTAGCGATTGCGTTCGGGTGCGCAAAAAGTGCGCGTGACTATACTTGAGAAAGGACTGACGGCGGAGCGAAGCGTGACTGCCCTACCTGACGATAAGAACCCGGACGAGGAATCTGCGGAGGCGCGTCTGTTCCGGGAAGCGGTGCGGGGGGTGAGGCCCCTGCCACCCGCTGCGGCCCCGCCGCGCCCTCGCGCCGCGCGCCCGAGGGCGCGTTTCACCCGGGCCGACCGTGCGGCGGTGCTGCGGGAAAGTCTGGAAGCGGCAGCTGCGGACCCGGCGGCACTCGGCGGCGAGGAGCTGGCGTTCCATCGCCCGCAGGTGCACTCCACCGTGCTGCGCAAGCTGCGCCGTGGCGAGTATCGCGTAGAGCGTGAGATCGACCTGCACGGCCTCACGGTTATCGAAGCCAAGGAAGACCTGAAGCTCTTCCTCATTCGCGCACTCGAACAGCACGTGCAATGCGTGCGCGTCGTCCATGGCAAGGGGCTGCGCTCGGGTCCGCGTGGCCCGGTGCTCAAGGCCACGGTCAACGCCGTGCTGCGCCGCACCGGCGCCGTGCTGGCCTTCGTGTCTGCCCGGCAGGCGGACGGCGGCAGCGGCGCCGTATACGTACTGCTGTCACCGCCGTAGTCAGCTCGGCGGCGGCAGCGGCAGACCTCGCTCTCAGGTCAGGGCACAGGCGTGGTGTATCCCGGGAAAATGTGACGGAAATTGCATGCACGCCCGCATGGCATGTGTGCACTTTCCGTCAGAATTCTCCAGAGGACCTCTATGACCGCGGGTACGTAGACCGTCAGTCGACGGCTTCGCTCGTCACCAGGGCATCTGCAATGAGTTCCCGCAGCACCGCCGTCGCAAATGAGCCCCGCGCCAGTCGGAAGCGCAACACGCAAGCGTCCGGCTCCGGCTCCGATTCAAGCTCACGCACGGCGAGGCGCAGGCTGCGACGCTCCTGGGCCATGCCCGCAGCCGCGCACAGCCGGCTCTCCTGCGCGAAGTGCGCACCGACCCGGGTCTCAAGCTCCAGTACGCGCGCCAGGGTCGTTGGGGTTCCCGCGCCCCACATGGGTCCGGTGGGATGAATCTCCAGCCGCCCGCAGCGCTGCGTGAGGGTCGGATCGGCGGCGTCCGCAACGAACACGCTGCCACGACCGTCGAGGTTGGCGAGGTCCCCCTCCACCAACTGCTCCCAGCTGCCATCGGTAACGCGTTCAGCAAGCACGGCGTTGAAAACCACGCTGCGGGCGGCTGAGAGCACAAAGCCCCGCTCCTCGCGTCGCAGGTTTCCCAGACTCTGCCCGGCCCGCAGCAGGTTCGCTCCCTCGCGGCCGAAGCGCTGCGGACCGAAGTAGTTCGGGACGCCGCGGCGAGCGATTTCTGCGAGGCGCGGTGTGAGGGCGTCGCTCAGGGGCACGCCATCACCGTCGGGGGCACGAATGCGCACGGTGAAGCGGTTGCCGGCCAGGGCGCCGCGCGGCAGCTTGCGGTTGTGAGCGTGCGCCTCGAGTACCGCGAAGTCCTGAGCGCTTACCCCCAGCCAGTCGACCGCGGAGCGTGGCTGCGGCACCGAAAACCACTGCACCGCGACGGCGCGCCGATCCTTGAGCCCGGCAAAACCCACCTCGAACGGCCGGCAGCCAGCGATCTTCGCCAGCTCGCGCGCAACCCACTGCGTGTTGGCGTCGCGCTTGCGCACCTTCAGCAGCAGGTGCTGACCTGAGCCCGCGGGCGCGAAACCCAGATCCTCCTCGACCACGAAGTCTTCAGGGTGTGTGCGCAGCCGACCGGCGGCGACGGGCTCCCCGTGCGCACGCGGCGGCGCGAGCGCGGCCTCGCGCGCCCCCAGTTCAAGGCGGCTCACGTCCGCTCGTCGGCGAGCAGCGCGACTGCCTGTGCGGCAATACCCTCCGCACGCCCGAGGAACCCCAGACCCTCTGTAGTCGTCGCCTTGATTTTGACACACGCCTCGCCGACACCAAGTAGCTGCGCGACCCGTTGCCGCATCGCTGCGCGAAACGGGTCGACCTGCGGCGCCTGCGCGACGACGGTGATGTCGACGTTCACTACCGTGAGATGTTGCGCGCGCAGCATGGCAAGCACGGCGGCTACGAAGCGGGCGCTGTCGGCACCCCGCCACTGCGGATCGCTGTCCCGGAAATGCTTGCCGATGTCCCCCAGGCCCGCAGCCCCCAGCAGCGCATCACACAGCGCGTGCAGCACCACGTCGCCATCGGAGTGCGCGCGCACGCCGTGCGAGTGCGGGACGCGCACCCCCCCGAGCATGATGAAGTCCCCGGCTGCAAAGGCGTGCACGTCGAATCCTGAACCCATTCTCATGGCAGTTCCCTCGCGCTTACCGCCCGCGCGTGCCCTCAGTACGGTCGCCGCCAGCGCCAGATCCGCATGCGCCATCATCTTGAAATTGGTCGCCGCACCTTCGATGAGTAACGGGTGCTCGCCCGCCCATTCGAGCGCCTGCGCCTCGTCGGTCGGCCAGCGCCCGGCCGCGTGCGCCGCATCAAGGGCCGCGCACAACCTCCCGTAGCGGAACATCTGCGGCGTGAGCGCCCGCCACAAGCCGCCACGCTCAACGGTTTCGGCAACTACCGGATCGGGGCCCGCGCCGCCGTGTGCGCGCTTGAGGGTATCCGCCGCGGGCGCCGCGAGCAGTCCTCCAACCGGGTGCGCGGCGGCGGCCGCCAATAGCCGCTCGAGATCGTCAGCCGCGAGACAGGGCCTGGCGGCATCGTGCACCAGCACCCAGTCGTTAGCCGAGGCACGCTGGGCAAGAGCGCCCAGGGCATTGCGCACCGATTGGCTGCGCTGCGCACCTCCGGTAACGGTCGAGAGCCGCGCGGCGCCCGAGGCGCCCAGGCGCACGGCGATCTTTTCAAACGCCGTATCGTCCGCCGCCAGCGCCACCACCAGGTGTGCGCAGCGCTCATCGCCAAGAAACGGCGCCAGCGCCCACTCGAGCACCGTGCTTCCTGCAAGGGACGCGTATTGCTTGGGCAGGTCGCCGCCAAAACGCACACCTGAGCCCGCAGCCGGCATGACGAGCCAGTAACGCATCCGCGTGGAGCCGGTGTTTGAGGTGAGGGTCAGCGAGCCGCGGCGGTGCGGGTCGACGCAGCACTGCCGCTTGCATCTGCCGGGCGTGCCGGAACCACCTGGTAGAAGGTCTCGTTGCGCGCGATCATCCCCAAATCGCTCCGCGCACGCTCTTCGAGTGCGTCCATGCCGGTTTTGAGGTCACGCACTTCGGCGGCGAGCTGCCGGTTGCGCTCGGCGAGCTGCTCGTTCTCGGTGCGCTGCGCTGTCACCGCATGCTGAAGTAGCGCAAGCTCGCGCACACCGTCCGCGGAGATCCATACCCGGTATTGCAGCAGGATGACGGCGACAGCGAGTGCGGCAACGAGCCACTTCATGGGCGCCACAGCCTATCAGACAGCGTGCCCGCGCGCTTACGTTCGCTTGCACGCTCCGTCCACGAGCGCCGCGGCCGCGCGGCGCGCGATCACAACGCGCTCGGGCCACAGGCGCTCGAAACGGCCGCGCACCGCGGCGAGGACTGGTGCGGGGGCAAGTTCCGGGCGACCCGCCTGGAACGGCGGCTCAGGCGCGTATTCGATGGCGAGCTGGACCGCCTCGGCGACGTCCTGTCCTGCGACTTCGGCCACCACTGTGAGCGCCATGTCGATGCCGGCGGTGACGCCGCCGCCGGGGATGGTATTGCCGTCGCGAACCACACGCGCGGCATCCGGGATGGCGCCGAACAGCGGCAGCAGCTCACGAAACGCCCAGTGACAGGCGGCCCGCTTGCCGCGCAGCAGCCCGGCCGCACCGAGGAGGAGCGATCCGGTACACACCGAGGTAACGTAGCGGGCCTGTGACGCGAGGCGCCGCAGCGCCGCAAGATAAACCGGGTCCTCCATGGCGACGGAGCTGCCGAAGCCGCCCGGGACGCACAGGAGCGCGCAGCTCTTCACCTCGTCGAACGAGCGCACGCCGGCAAAGCTCACCCCACCATCTGCCACGAGCGTGCCGCCCTGCGACGCCGCGAGCACCACCGACGCCCCGGGCATGCGCGCCATAACTTCCAGCGGGCCGGTGAAATCCAGCTGGGTGATGCGCGGATACAGCGCGAAGACGACGGGAAAGTCGCTACTCATAAACAGCTACTCCGCAAGCACCCATCGGGGATTGGCCGCGTCAATCATGCTCCGGGTATCATCATGTCTGAAATGACGCTTTTCCCTCGTTTAACGCCACCACCTGCCTGACTCGCGAGATCCCATGACACGCCACATCGCCTTTCTGATTTTCCCCGGCTTTCAGATCCTCGATGCCGCGGGGCCAATCTNNCTGCGCCTTCGAGACCGCCACCCGGATCCGACCGGGCGCGTACGCGTTGCACATCATGGCCGCACGGCCTGGAGCGATCGGCAGCTCCTCCGGGGCCGCGCTTATGGCGGGCGGACTTGCGCGCCCGCCGGCGGTGGACACGCTCGTCGTCGCAGGTGGTGACGGCATTCGGGAGGCCCTGCAGTGCCCGCGCACCCGGCGCTTCATTCAGGCGTGCGCGACGCGCGCGCGGCGTGTCACCAGTGTGTGNNCCGGACTCCTCGACGGCCGCACGGCGACCACGCACTGGAGTTGCAGTGAGGAGTTCCGGCGGCTCTTTCCGCGTGTGCACCTCGACCCGGATCGGATCTTTGTGCAGCAGGGCCACTTATGGACCTCGGCGGGTGTCACGGCTGGAATCGATCTGTCGCTCGCACTGATTGGCGAGGATCTCGGCGAGACGGTCGCGCGCCGCACGGCGCAGCAGATGGTCGTCTATCACCGCCGTCCGGGCGGTCAGTCGCAGTTCTCGGCGCTGCTTGAGATGGAACGTCCGCAGGGACGCTTCGGCGCGCTGCTGGAGTTCATGCGCGCGCAACTCCCGGCGCCGCTGACCGTGGNNGCGGATGCCGCGCGGGCGATGCTGGAAAGCGGCGCGCGCTCGGTTCAGGAGGTGGCGCGAACTTCCGGGTTCAACGATCCGGAGCGCATGCGCCGTGCATTTGTGCGCCTCTTTGGGGCCTCGCCGTCGTCAATGAAGCGCCGCGGCAGCCGCGTTGCCCCGCGCTGACTCAAGTGCTACATTTATAACTCACGGAAAGCATCGAAGGTGACCTCATGGCAGCGACCACGACCATACGCCTGCCCCCGAAACTACGCGCGCGCCTTGGCTCGCTCGCTAAACAGACCGGCCGCTCGGCGCACAGCCTGATTGTTGAAGCGGTCGAACGGCACGCCGCCTATCAAGAGCAGCTGCGTAATCTCGTCAGGGAGGCGCTCGCCGCGGATGCCGACATCGAGAAGACCGGCGAGGTCTACCGAGCCGAGGACGTCCATGCCTGGATGAACCGCCTTGCGCTCGGCGAGGTGGGCGGACGGCCGAAACCGTGGCGGAAGTAGTTTATTCCGCGCGTGCTCTGGAGCACATCGAACGAGCGCAGGCGGTGGTCGCGATCCAATCGGCGGTAAACACCCTGGCAGCGCATCCCCTGATAGGCCGTCGGGTCGAGGGAGAGCTGCGGGAGCTGGTGATCTCGTACGGACAGACCGGGTACGTTGCCTTCTATCGGCACGTGATTGCGCGAGACGAGGTACGAATCCTCGCTATTCGCCACCAACGTGAGCTGGGATTTCTGCCCTGATCCATCGGCGGTAACCGCGGGGCCCTAGCCGATCTTGACCGGAAACGCCTCGCGTCCGGCATAGCGCACGTCGCCAAGTTCCGCCTCAATGCGCAGCAGCTGGTTGTACTTGG
>PMHN01000170.1 GCA_003156695.1 Gammaproteobacteria bacterium | reverse complement strand
GACGAAACCAACTCACGGTCGGGACGAACCTGAAATGCTGACGTGGCGCGTGCATGAGTGCCGCGCCGACCCGGTAGGCGGCGTAGTACACCGGCACCGCAGAGAAGGGGTTGAGGAGAAACGTCGTGGTGCACACGACCGCGATGTTGAGACGAAACACGATGGCGCTCGTGCAGGCGAGCAGCAGGTGCACCGGCAGCGGCACGAAGCAGATCGCCAGCCCCAAGCCGAACGCCGGGGTCACGCCGCGGCGGTGCAGCGTCCACAGCTGCGGATTATGCAGGCGCTCCCCAAACGGTCGCAGGAACCAGCGCTCCTGCAGGAAGTGGGGGGCCGGGATGAATTTTTTCAACAGCCTGCGAGGCATCGAGCACGGGACTGTAGCAGATGGCTCACGCAGCAGGCGTATCGCGATCGCAGCCCTGAGACCGCCATCGCGCCTGGCGGGGCTGCCCTTCCGCGGGCGCGCCCCTCCGGTATGATGCCGCATTCATTTACCGGTCCTTAAGGGTCGCTACTGATGTGGGAAATAGTGCGGGCCGGTGGCCCGCTGATGTGGCCGATCATTCTGTGCTCGATCACCGCGGCGGCCATCATCCTGGAGCGTCTGTGGACGCTGCAGGACAAGCGGGTGCTGCCGCGGGAACTCCCGCAGCGTGTCTGGCATCTCATCGAAACAAACCAGGTCAACGATAAGGTGATCGCGGCGCTGGAGCAGAACTCGCCGCTGGGGCGCCTGCTTGCCACCGGCCTGGCCAACCGCCACCGGCCGCGTGAAATCCTCATGGAGCGCCTGGAGGACACCGGGCGCCACGTGGTGCACGAGCTTGAGCGCTTTCTGAACACCCTCGGCACCATCGCGGGCGTTTCGCCGCTGCTGGGCCTCCTCGGCACGGTGACCGGCATCATTCGCTCTTTCAACGCCATCGAGGCGGGCGGCATGGGCGACCCGCGGGCGCTGTCCGGCGGTATTGCCGAGGCGCTGATCTGCACCGTGGCCGGCCTGTGCGTGGCCATTCCCTCGCTCATCTTCTACCGCTACCTGCGCGGCCGGGTCGATGGGATCGTGGTGGAGATGGAGAAGCAGGCGATCCGCATGGCGGATGCGCTGGAGGCGGCCCGCGGGAACGAACGCGGCGAACGCGGGGTGTCGTCGGCCCCGGCGCCGGCCGCCGCGTAACCACGGTCGGGAACATGAATCTCAAGCCCCGCAGTCACGAAGAGCCGGAGATCAACGTCGTCTCCCTCATCGATGTGGTGTTGCTGCTGGTCGTTTTTTTCATCCTCTCGAGCCGCTTCACTGATGAAGGGCGGCTGCACATACGCCTGCCGACGGCGAGCGCCGTGCCGCAGGCGCAGGGGGCGGACAATGCGGCCCTGGTGGTGAGCGTCAGCCAGTCCGGCAGCTATCTCGTGAACCAGCACGAGCTCATCAACTCCAGTCCCGAGACGCTGCGCGCCGCGCTCCTGAAGGAGGCGGGCACCAATCGCAGCATGCAGGTCACGCTGCGCGCCGACGCGCACGCGACCCACCAGGCAGTTATCACGGCCATGGATGTGCTCGGCCGCCTCGGCTTCAGCGAGGTCAACATCGCGACAGTCAAGGAAGCGCCGGCAGGCAGGCCTTGAGCGACACCAAAGCGGTGTTAGCCGATGCGCAGAGCGCCCGGGCGAGCGACGGCAGCGCGTGGCACACCTACCGGCGCCTGCTCGGCTACCTTGCGCCGTACCGCGGGCGCTTCATTCTCGGCATGCTGGGCGGGGCGCTGTTCGCCGCGACCATGGTGAGCTTCGCCTTGTTCATGAAGAAATTCGGTGACGGCACGCTCGTGCACCGCGATCCGCGCACCATTACCTGGGTGCCCCTGGCCCTGGTGGGATTGTTCTTCTTACGCGGGATCGGCGATTTCATCCAGACCTATTTCATGGGTTACGTCAGCCGGCGCATCGTCAATCAGCTGCGGCAGGATGTGTTCCGGCATGTGCTGGCGCTGCCACTTGGCTATTTCGATCGTCACTCCTCGGCCACGCTGCTCTCGCGTCTTACCTACAACAGCGAGTTGGTCGGCCAGGCGACTACCGACTCGGTCAACCTGCTGGTGCGTAGCGCCCTGACTATCATCGGCTCAATCGGCTTCCTGCTGTGGCTGAACGCGCGCCTGACGCTGATCGCGCTCATCATGGGACCGCTGGTCGGCTGGCTGGTCTCGATCATCAACCGCAAGTTTCGCCGCTACAGTCGCCGCATCCAGGACTCGATGGGCGACGTGACGCGTGTCGCCAAGGAGAGCTTCGAGGCCCCGCGGCTGGTCAAGGTCTATACCGCGGAACGGCACCTCGATCGCCAGTTCGACGCGGTCAACACCCACAACTTCCGCTCCAACATGCGGCTGATCCTGACCCGGGGCATATCGAATCCGGTCGTGCAGATGGTGGCGGCGGTGGGCGGCGCGTTCGTGCTTTGGATTGCCATCGCCGATGCCGTCCACGGACGCATGAGCATGGGATCGTTGCTCGGATTCATCACCGCACTGGTCGGGATCGCGCAGCCCCTGCGCGACCTGGTCGGCGTCGCTGGGCCGTTGCAGCAGGGCATCGCTGCAGGCCAGAGTCTGTTCGAGCTCCTGGACGAGGCAGCCGAGCCGCAGGGCGGCAGCTACACCACGGCGCGCGCACGCGGCGCGGTGCGCTTCGAGCAGGTGTCTTTCTCTTACGATCGTGATACCGCGGCGCGGCTGCGGGCCGACGCTCATGCCGATCTGCAGGATGCGGCGGGGGCACCCCGCCTCGGGGGCCGGGCCGCGGCACTCGCCGGTGTCTCGCTCGAGGTGGCCGCGGGCGAGAGCCTGGCGATCGTGGGGCGTTCCGGCAGCGGCAAGTCGACGCTGGTGAATCTCCTGCCGCGCTTTTATGACGTGTCCGCGGGCCAGGTGCGCATCGATGGACGCGATGTGCGTGAGTACGAGCTTGCGAACCTGCGCGAACAGATCGCCGTCGTCAGCCAGGACGTGGTGCTGTTCGATGACACCATTCGCAACAACATCGCGTTCGGGCGTGAGGTGTCGGACGAGGCCATCGAGCGGGCGGCCGAGGCGGCACACGTGC
Organism: Gammaproteobacteria bacterium; assembly: GCA_003156695.1. Lineage (GTDB taxonomy): Bacteria > Pseudomonadota > Gammaproteobacteria > Steroidobacterales > Steroidobacteraceae > 13-2-20CM-66-19. The sequence goes on along the minus strand of PMHN01000170.1, from coordinate 3,734 downwards.
TGGAGTTCGTGCGCAGCCAGCCCGGCGGGTTCGACGCGCTGGTGGGGGATCGCGGCGTGCTGCTGTCGGGCGGACAGCGCCAGCGCATCGCCATCGCGCGCGCGCTGCTCAAGGATGCGCCGATCCTGATCCTCGACGAGGCCACGTCGGCGCTCGACACGGAAGCGGAGCGCCACATCCAGGCGGCGCTCGCGCAGCTTTTGCTCCACCGCACCACCTTCATCATTGCGCACCGCCTGTCTACCGTGGAGCGGGCCGACCGCATCATCGTCCTCGACGCGGGCGTGATCGTGGAAAGCGGTACGCATGCACAACTGCTGGCGCGTGGCGGCCTTTACGCCCAGCTGTACCAACTGCAGTTCGCAGACTAGTGGGCAAAAGTCACGCCTTTTGCCCACGGGCTGAAAGCGCCACAGGCGACTTTCAGCACTGGACGTAGGGATCTTGCAAAAACGAGGGTGACTGGGCCAACGCGCACCGCTGCCAATGTGGATGAGCACACGCCAGTGCTCGCCGCCGAGGCGCTCGCGGGGTTGGCCCTGGAAGCGGGCGGTTTCTATGTCGATGCGACGTTCGGGCGGGGCGGTCATACGGCACTCATTCTCCAGGCCCTGGGCCCTGAAGGCCGTGTGCTCGCGATCGATCGGGATCCGCAGGCCATCGCGGCCGGCCGCCGCCGCTTTGCCGACGAAATGCGGCTTACGCTCGTCCATGCGTCGTTTGCCGATCTCGGCGCGCTCGTGCCCGCAGACGCGGACGATCGTCCTTGCCGGGGTGTGCTCTTCGACCTCGGCGTTTCATCTCCGCAGCTCGACGATTCGCGGCGCGGCTTCAGCTTCCGTTCCGACGGTCCGCTCGATATGCGTATGGACCCGACGCGTGGCGAACCCGTCTCGGCCTGGCTCGCTCGGGCGAGCGTCGATGAGATTCGCCAGGTGATTGCCACCTTCGGCGAAGAGCGCTTCGCACGTCGCGTGGCACAGGCCATCGTGGCAGCCCGGCAAGAGCGTCCGCTGGCGAGCACCGGCGAGCTCGCCGCCCTGGTCGCAGGCTCCGTGCGCACCCGTGAGCCCGGCAAGCATCCCGCGACGCGCACTTTTCAGGCGCTGCGTATGTTCATCAATGATGAGCTGGGGCAGATCGATCGCGGTCTGAGCAGCGCACTGGCAGTGCTTGCCCCGGGCGGACGTCTGGCCGCGATCAGCTTCCACTCCCTGGAGGATCGTGCGGTAAAGCGCTTCATGCAGGGCCACTCGCAGGTCGACCCGGCGTTGAAAGCCCTGCCGGTCGTGCCGGCCGCCGCCCGGCCGCGTTTGCGACTCATCGGCCGCAGGATCCGCCCCGCAGATGCGGAGATCGCGCGCAACCCGCGGGCCCGCAGCGCACTGTTGCGCGTCGCCGAGAAACTCCCGTGAAGAGCCGGGGTCTGCTCTTCATCGCGGTGCCGCTCCTGTGGGTGGCCGCGCTCGGTTCAGCCGCCGGCGCCATCTGGTGCAAGCACCGCTCGCGCGAGATGTTCGTCGAGCTCGAGAGCCTGAATGCGCAGCGCGACAACCTGGAAATCGAATGGGGCCAGCTGCAGCTCGAGCAGAGCGCCTGGTCCACCCACGCCTTCGTGGAGCGCGTTGCGAGCACCAAGCTGCGCATGGCGACGCCCCCGCCGAAGGAGATCGAGATCATCTCCCCATGAAGTCGCGCAGCGCCCGCGAGTCGGTTTCTGGTTCGTTCCGTTGGCGCGCCTGGCTCTTGATGAGCCTGCTGGCCGCGAGCGCCATTGGACTGGTGTGGCGCGCGGTGAATCTGCAGCTGGTCGATCACGGGTTCCTCATCAAGGAGGGCGACGCGCGCTTTTCGCGCGTCCTGGACATCGCTGCGCACCGCGGCACCATTACCGACCGTCACGGCGAGCCGCTGGCGGTGAGCACGCCGGTGGATTCGATCTGGGTGAACCCCGGGGAGCTGGCGCTCGCGACCGACCAGATCCCGCGCCTCGCGCAGGCCCTCAAGCTCGACCGCCAGGAACTCACGCGCCGGATCACGAGTAATCTCGAGCGCGAGTTCCTGTACCTCGCGCGCCACCTGCAGCCCGCCGAGGCCGAGCAGATCAAGGCGCTCGGAATTCCGGGCGTCTATACCTCGCGCGAGTACCGCCGCTACTACCCGGCCGGGGAAGTGACCGGCCACCTGCTCGGCTTCACCAACGTGGACGACTCGGGACAGGAGGGCCTGGAGCTGGCCTTCGATCACTGGCTCGCCGGTGAAGACGGTGCCAAGCGCGTCATCCAGGACCGCTACGGCCGCATCGTGCAGAACGTCGANNAAGGCCGCGATCCGCGACCAGCGTGCCAGTGCCGGCTCGGTGGTGGTGCTGGATATCGACAACGGCGAAGTCATCGCCATGGTGAATCAGCCCCCCTACAACCCCAACGACCGCGAGCAGCTCGAGGCGTCGACCTATCGCAACCGCGCGGTCACCGATATTTTCGAGCCCGGCTCGTCCATCAAGCCGTTCTTCGTCGCCGCGGGGCTGGCCGCTGGCAAGTACGACGATCGCAGCATCATCGATACCTCGCCAGGCTTCATCAAGGTTGGCGTCAAGCCTTTTGAGGATGAGCACGACTTCGGCGCGATCAACATCGCCACGGTGCTCGCCAAGAGCTCCAACGTCGGCATGGCCAAAATCGCGCTCTCGCTGCCGCCGCAGCAGATCTGGACCACGCTCACGCACCTCGGGTTCGGTGAGGTGACCACCAGCGGTTACCCCGGCGAATCCGCGGGCCTCTTTCCGAACTACTCCCGGTGGCGCCCGATCGGCATCGCCACCATGTCGCATGGTTATGGACTGTCGGTGACGCCGCTGCAGCTGGCGCACGCCTACGCGACCATCGGCTCGCTTGGCCTGTCCCGCCCGGTTTCCTTTCTGCGTGTGGACGGGCCGCCGCAAGGCGAGCGTGCACTCGAGACTCCGGTGTGCCGCGAGCTCGTCGGCATGCTCGAGGCGGTGGTGGCGGCCGAGGGCACGGGAAAACTTGCCGCCATTCCCGGCTATCGCGTGGCCGGCAAGACCGGCACGGCTTACAAGGCGACCGCCGGCGGTTACTCGACGGATCGCTACATGGCCGTGTTTGGCGGAGTCGCGCCGGCGACCGCGCCGCGCCTCGCCGCGGTGGTGGTGATCGATGAGCCGACCGCCGGGCAGCACATGGGCGGGCAGGTCGCAGCCCCGGTATTTTCCAGGATCGTGGGTGGCGCGCTGCGCCTGCTCGCGGTGGCGCCGGACGAGCCGGTCAATGCTCCCGAGGAGATCTCCGCGAGTGTCGGCGGGCGCGCGGTGCGCACGGCGGCCCTGCAATGATGGTTCCGGCAGACAGGCGCCGTGCCCCCCGAGCGCTCGCTGAACTCACCGCCGGTTTCGCCACCGTGCCAGAAGGCCTGGTGGTGGGCGACGTAACGCTCGACAGCCGTGCCGCAACGCCGGGCACGCTGTTCCTCGCCTGCCGGGGGCGCACGCACCACGGCATGCGCTTCGCCGCGGAGGCNNCGTGGCTCGCGGCGCCCGGGCAGTGCTGTACGAAGCGGACCTCGTCGCCGGCGAGAACCTGCCGGCACTTGCACCCGGAACCTTCGTGGCCGCTGTGCCTGAGCTCACCGAGCGCGCCGGCGTCATCGCCGACCGGTTCTTCGGCGCGCCGTCGCGGGATCTGACGGTGGCGGGCATCACCGGCACCAACGGC
>PMHN01000179.1 GCA_003156695.1 Gammaproteobacteria bacterium | reverse complement strand
TCGCGAGGTTGCTGAGGAGATGACCGCTCTTAAGCGCGATGAGCTGGCGAAGCTGCTCGACCCGGCGGAGCTCACGCGCGGCGGCATCAAGGGCGGCGGCGGTGGGGGCTGACAACACGCGCGTCGCTAACGCGGCAGCTGCTGCAAAGAACATCGACTGGGCACAGGTCATTCGCGCGCGCCTGGCGGGATCGCAGCCGCGGCACGAGGATGCGGAGTGGCGCGTGCCGGGGAGTTGGGATCGCGCGGCCCCTGCCTCGCGGCATTTCTTTCCGGAACACCCCACCCCGGCCGCGGTGCTGATTCCGCTGGTTGAACGGGACGAGCTGACGGTGCTTCTCACGCAGCGCGCGACGCAGCTGCGCCACCACGCAGGCCAGGTGAGCTTTCCGGGCGGGCGCATCGAGCCCGGCGACGCGGGTCCCGCAGCCGCCGCGCTGCGCGAAGCGCGCGAAGAGATCGGGCTCGATGCGAGTTTCGTGTCGGTGATTGGTTATCTGCCCGATCACCTGGTGATCACCGGCTTTCGTGTCACCCCGGTGGTGGGGTTCGTGCGGCCGGGTTTTACACTTACGCCTGACCCGCGTGAGGTCGAAGATACTTTTGAAGTGCCGCTGCAACACATTTTTGATCCCGCAAATCATCGTCCGCAGCGGCGGCGCTCGCCGTTCACGGGCGAGGAAGTGGACTTTATCGATATCCCGTACGGCGAGCGCAACGTCTGGGGCGCGACGTCCGGGATGCTGATGACGCTCTATCGCCTGTGCACGACCCCGCAGGCCCCATGACCGACGCCGCAGATTCCATGCGCGACGCCGAGGGCGCGCTGCGACGTCTGCTGGCACTCATGGCGCGTCTGCGCGATCCGCAGCACGGCTGTCCGTGGGACCTGCGGCAGACCTTCGCGAGCATTGCGCCCTACACCATCGAGGAAGCCTACGAAGTGGCGGACGCCATCGAGCGTGACGATCGCGAGCACCTGCGCGATGAGCTCGGCGACCTCTTGTTCCAGGTGGTATTTCACGCGCGCATGGGTGAGGAGCGTGGCTGGTTCGATTTCGCCTCGGTCGCCGGCGCCATTCATGACAAGCTCGTGCGGCGTCACCCGCACGTGTTTGCGGGAACGCAGCCCACGCCCGCGGAGCTGGAGCGCATCTGGGAGGAACAGAAGGCCCGGGAGCGCGCCGCGGGTGCCCGCAATGCCGCCAGTGCGGTGTTGGGCGAGGTTCCCAGGGCGCTGCCGGCGCTGGCTGAGCGGGCCCGCGAGGAGGCCTGGAGCTATGAGCGGTTCGCGGAGATCCTGCTCGGCACGGAGGTCTCAGCTCGCNNCCGCCGCGAAGCTTTCGCGCCGCGCCGCGCGCGTGGGTTTTGACTGGCCCGAGGCCGCGCAGGTGCGCGCCAAGGTGCTCGAGGAACTTAACGAAGTAGACGCGGCCGTTACCGCCGGCGACGCCACCGTGGCGGAAGAGATCGGCGATCTCCTGTTCGCCGTCGTCAACTGGAGCCGGCATCTGGGGGCGGACGGGGAAGAAGCACTGCGTGCCGCGAATGCCAAGTTCGAGCGCCGTTTCGTACACATGGAGGAGACCGCCCGCGCACGCGGCCTGGACGTCGAGAAATTGTCAGCCGCCGAGTGGGACACGCTATGGCGTGCGGCGAAACTGAACGGTGGCTGAAAATGTAAGCCGTGACATGGGCGGTCGCGGCGCAACGCGCCAATGCGTTACTCTTGTCACTGATGAGCCGCGAATTATGACCCGACGACACGCCCCCCTGCTGGTTCTTATGCCGCTGCTACTCGGCCTCGGGCCGATGTGCGCGTTGAGCCTGCTGCCAACTCCGGCCCGCGCTGCACCGGCGCCCGCCGCGGCCCCTGCCATGACCATGAATCAGGCCGTGAAAATGGCCGAAAAGAAATTTCACGCACGGGTTATTAAGGCCGAGACGCAGAAGGACGGCGGCAAATCCATCTACGTGCTGAAACTCCTCAATGACACCGGACACGTGCGGACCGTGCACGTGGATGCCGCGACCGGCTCCGTGCAGTAGGCGCTCAGGGAAAGCACAGCGCATGCGCGTTCTGGTGGTCGAAGATGAGGCGGTGCTGCGCGACAACCTCAAGGAGCGCCTGACGGAATCAGGTTTTACCGTGGACGTGGCGCGCGACGGCGAGGAAGGCCTGTTCGCGGCGCTCGAATATCCTCTGGATGTCGCGATCATCGACCTGGGACTGCCGGTTCTGCCCGGTCTTGAGGTCATCCGCAGACTGCGCGCCGCGCGCAAGAGCTATCCCATCCTGATCCTCACCGCGCGTGACAACTGGCAGGATAAGGTCGAGGGGTTGGAGGCCGGAGCGGACGACTACGTCGCCAAGCCCTTTCAATTCGAGGAAGTGCTGGCACGGCTGCAGGCGCTGTTGCGGCGCGCCGGAGGCTGGTCGACCCCGCAGCTCACCTGCGGTCCGGTGGTACTCGACACCCGTGCCCAGGCCGTGAGCGTGAATGGCACGGCGCTCGATCTCACCACCTTCGAGTACCGCATCCTTGAGCATCTCATGCTGCGCGCCGGGGACGTGATCTCCAAGACCGAGCTGACCGAGCGGCTCTACGACCAGGACTTCGAGCGCGACAGCAACGTCATCGAAGTGCTGGTGGGTCGGCTGCGTAGAAAGCTCGACCCCGAAGATACGCTGCGGCCGATTGAAACCCTGCGCGGCCGTGGCTACCGGTTCGCGCTGCCGCGCGACACGAGTTCATAGCACTCGCCTGCCGACGCCAACCGTGCATTCGCTAAGCCGGCGGCTGCTTGTCTCGGTGTCCGTTCCGCTGGCGCTGTTCTTTGGTGTGATGATGCTGGTGCTGGACACCGGGTTCCGGGCGTTGTCCGAGCGCACGATGCAGGAGCTGCTCGATTCGCAGATGGTTAGCCTGATCGCGGCGGCCNNGGCGGCCGAGCCGCAGCCGGACGGCGGTTATGCGCCGGCGCCGCATGCGCTCGACCCGCGCCTCGCCACGCCGCTCTCGGGTCTGTACGCGCAGATCCGCTCGCAGCTGCACGAGTGGCAGTCCCCTTCCAACGCCAAGGCCGACGTGGATTTCGGTCCGCTTCTGGCTCATGGCGAGCGCAACACGACGTATGCGAGCTTCGGGCATGACCGCGTGGCGATCGAGAGCCGCGCCATCCAGTTCGAGGACGACCCCAAGGGCCAGCGCACGCTCACGTTCAGTGTCGCGGTAAGTCTCTCGCCCTACGAGGAGCAACTGTGGCGGTTCCGCCAGGAGCTGGTGGGCTGGTTCATCGGCCTCATACTGCTGCTGTTGATCACGCTGGCGGCCCTCATGCAGTGGGTGCTGGCGCCGCTGCGGCGCATGGAGCGCGAGATCCATGAGGTGGAGGAGGGGCGCAGCGAGGCGCTCGGTGGCGGCTATCCGCGTGAGTTGTCCGGCGTCGCGAGCAACCTCAACACCTTGCTGGTCGGGGAGCGCCGGCGGGTAGCCCGCTACCGCGACACGCTCGGTAACCTCGCGCACAGTCTGAAGACCCCGCTGGCGGTCATGCGCTCGAGCCTGCCGCGAAATGCGCCCGCAGGTCCCGTGGGGACCCAGATCGATCGCATGACGGATATCATTGAACACCAGCTGAAGCGCGCGGCTGCTGGCGGCGCGCTCCTCGGGCAGGCCCCGGTCGACGTGGCGCAGATGGCGGCGCCACTGCGCGCTGCGCTGTTGCACGTCTATGCGGCCAAGGACCTGGCGCTGGAGCTCGTGATCCCGGCGGCATGCCAGTTCATCGGCGACCGGGGGGATCTCACGGAACTCCTGGGGAATCTTCTGGATAACGCCTGTAAGTGGTGCCTGGGACGCGTGCGTCTCACGGCGGCCACCGACGAGAGTGCCGGCGGGCGCCTACGGCTGTTGATCGAGGTGGAGGATGACGGTCCCGGGATCTCCGCACAGGACCGCGAGCGCGTGTTGCAGCGTGGCGTGCGGACCGACGAAAGCGTGCCCGGCCACGGCCTTGGGCTCGCGATGGTGCGCGACACGGTGGAGCTCTACGGCGGCAGTATGAGCATCGGCTCCTCGCCCCTGGGCGGAGCGCGCTTCACGCTGCGTTTACCGGGTCGTTAGGTCTTGAACTCGATGCCCTGCGCGAGCGGCAGCTCGCGGCTCCAGTTCACGGTGTTGGTCTGGCGACGCATGTAGGCTTTCCAGGCGTCTGAGCCGGACTCGCGTCCGCCGCCCGTGTCCTTCTCGCCACCGAACGCACCGCCAATCTCGGCGCCTGAGGTGCCGAGGTTGATGTTGGCGATGCCGCAATCACTGCCCGCGGCCGAGAGAAAGGCCTCCGCGTTCTGCAGTCGGTCGGTGAACAGGGCCGACGACAGGCCGTGAGCGGAGGCGTTCTGCGCCTCGATGGCCGCGGCGAGGGAGTCCACGGGGATGAGGTACAGGATGGGTGCGAAAGTCTCGGACTGCACGATCGGCCAGTCGTTGCGGGCGCGCACGATTGCCGGCTCGACGAAGTTACCGGCGCCGTTGAGCGCATTGCCTCCGTACAGGAGCTCGCCGCCCGCGGCGCGCACCGCCTGGATCGCCGCGAGATAGCGCTGCACGGCGCCGGCATCGATCAGCGGCCCCATGAGGGTGCCTTCGCTGAGCGGGTCGCCGATACGCACCTGCTTGTAGGCGTGGATGAGGCGCTCCTCGAGCTGCGCGGCAATGGCCTTGTGCACGAACACCCGCCGGGTGCTGGTGCAGCGCTGACCCGCGGTGCCGACGGCCCCGAACACGATCGCCGCCGTGGCGAGATCAAGGTTGGCGGTCTCGTCCACGATGACGGCGTTGTTGCCGCCGAGTTCCAGGAGACTCTTGCCGAGGCGCGCCGCCACGCGCTCGCCGACCTTGCGGCCGACTTCCGTGGAACCGGTAAAGGAGACGAGCGCCACGCGCCGGTCCTCGACGAAGCGCGTCGCGAGTTCCGTGCCGCCGTCGATGAACAGCTGGAAAACCGGCGGCAGCTTGTTGGCCTCTAAGACCCTGATGCACAGCTGTTGCACGGCAAGCGCGGTAAGGGGGGTCTTGGGCGAGGGCTTCCACACGCAGGCATTGCCGCAGATGGCGCCGAGGAAGGCATTCCAGGCCCACACCGCCACCGGGAAGTTGAAGGCGGAGATGATTCCCACCACGCCCAGCGGATGCCACTGCTCCGACATGCGGTGCTGCGGGCGTTCGGAGTGCATGGTGAGACCGTAGAGCATGCGCGACTGGCCGACCGCGAAGTCGGCGATGTCGATCATCTCCTGCACTTCGCCCAAGCCTTCCGCGAGGATCTTGCCGTTCTCGAGCGACACCAGCATGCCGAGGTCCTGCTTGTGCCGGCGCAGCTCCTCACCAACGAGGCGGACTGCTTCACCACGCTTGGGTGCCGGCACCTCACGCCAGGCCGCGGCGGCCTGCGTGGCCGAGCGGATCACGTCCTCGTATTCCGCTGCGCTCGCGGGGCGCACCTGAGCGATGAGCGTGCCGTTGGCCGGATTACGCACGTTGATAAGCGTGCCCGGCGNNCCCCCCGAGAAGCCCTTGCTGCCGGACCAGGCGCCCGGGTTGACCGCATCCAGCCCCAGGCGGGAAAGCAGCCCGTTCAGGTCAGTGGTGCTCATGCGCTCGCCGCCTTCTGGCGGCGCTGCCGCCCGGCCTTGCCCGATACGACGACTTCACCCGAGACGTGCTTGGTGCCGCCCGGGGCGTAGTAACGGCCAAAGCGGTTGGCGAGGATATCGGTGAGTCGAAACTGCTCCTGCGCGACGAAGCCGTGATAGCGGCCCGGGTGCTCGAGCACGAGGTCCACCACCGAGGTGATGCCTGCGGCGGTGCTCACCTGGATGGCCGACCACAACCGCCCGGCAATGACCTGCGGGTAGATCTTGTTGACGTAACTCTCTTCGCGCAGCTGCCCGTCCTGCGTGCCGGTCACGGCGGCATACACAATGACCACGTCCTGTAGGGTCTGCGGCACGGCGTTTTCGAGGATGTGCTTGAGCGTGGCGCGATCGTGGTTGAGTTTCAGGTCGTTCATGAGCAGGCGCATCTGCTCGCAGTGCCCCGGATAGCGCATGGTCTTGTAGTTCATGGTCTCGCAGTGCGCGCCATGGGTCTCGGCGAGTGAACCTAAGCCGCCGGAGGTGTTGAACGCCTCGTAGAGCGTGCCATCGATCTCGATTTCCTCGAGTCCCTCAAGAGGGGCGACCTCACGCAGTCGTCCGTCGCTGATCGCCTGGCAGGGATTGCCGTACTCGTTGATGAGGCCTTCCGTGGACCAGGTGAGGGAGTACTTAAGGACATTGTTCGGATGCTGGGGCAGGGCGCCCACGCGCAGCTTCACCGCCCGCAGCTCATCGAAGTGCGTGATGAGCTCCGCGGCGGCGATGCTGATGAACCCCGGGGCAAGTCCGCACTGGGGCACGAAGGCCTGGGATGCGCCGCTCGCCACGGCGCGCACCGCGCGCGTGACCTCGACGTCCTCGGTGAGGTCGAAGTAATGCGCGCGCGCCTGGCGGGCCGCCTGCGCAACCCCGACATTGCAGTAGTACGGCAGACTCGAGATGACCGCATCCACCGGGTGGGCCTTCAGATGCGCCGCGAGGGCCGTGGTATCCGTGGCATCCAGTGCGAAAGCGGAGAGGTTCCCCGCGCTGTGCGCCCGCACGACCGAGTCAGCCGTGGGGCCGTCTACGTCGGTCAACTGGACCTGGTAGCCGCCGGATTCCGCCAGGAAACCCGAGACCAGTGCGCCGATCTTGCCGGCGCCGAGAATGAGTACGCGGTGCATACGTCCCTCTTGAAAAGGGGCGCATTCTGCCCTCGAAGTGGCCCGCGCGCCAGCAGCCCGGGAACCCGCCTGAATCAGGGGTTTAGCGTGCTAGCATCAATGGCATGCGATCGCCCGAAACCACCTCCTGGCACGCGGCCAGCTGGCAAACCCGCCCCGCCCAGCAGCAGCCGACTTATGTCGACCCTGCGGCGCTCGAGCGTGCGGTGGCGCATATCTCGCGCCTGCCGCCGATCGTTGTCTCCTGGGAGGTCGAGGCGCTGCGTGAGCGGCTGGCCAAGGCGCAGCGCGGCGAGGCATTTCTCCTGCAGGGTGGGGACTGCGCCGAGGTGTTTGCGGATTGCGAGTCCGACACCATCACCAAGAAACTGAAGATCCTCCTGCAGATGAGCCTCGTGCTGTTGCACGGGCTGAAGAAACCCATCGTGCGGGTGGGACGCATGGCGGGCCAATATGCCAAGCCGCGCTCGCTGGATACCGAGACGCGCGATGGGGTGACGCTGCCGAGCTATCGGGGCGACCTCGTGAACCGCCCGGAATTTACCGCGGCGGCGCGCACGGCGGACCCGGACCTGCTGCTGCGCGGCTACGAGCGCGCGGCGCTGACCCTTAACTTCGTGCGCGCCCTGGTTGAAGGCGGCTTTGCCGACCTGCACCACCCGGAATACTGGGATTTGGGGTTCGTGCAGCACGCCCCGCTGAAGGAAGCCTACCAGGGCATCGTGAGCTCAATCGGCGACGCCCTGGACTTCTTCGAGGGGATCAGCGGCCGGCAGGTTCACGAGGCGACGCTGGTGGATTTCTACGCCAGCCACGAAGGGTTGCACCTGCACTACGAGCAGGCGCAGACACGGTTTATTCCGCGACAGAACCGCTGGTACAACCTCTCGACGCACATGCCGTGGATCGGCATGCGCACCGCGGGCCTCGAAGGCGCGCACGTCGAGTATTTTCGCGGGGTTTCCAACCCGATCGGCGTGAAGATCGGCTCGGCGATGGACGCGGCGTGGCTGCAGGGCTTGGTGACGACCCTGAACCCGCAGAACCAGCCCGGCCGGCTCACCTTCATCCACCGCTTTGGCGCCAAGGAGATCGCCACGGCGCTGCCGAAGGCCATCGAGGCGGTGCGCCAGACAGGCCAGACCGTGCTGTGGGTGTGCGACCCGATGCACGGCAACACCGAGACCACCACCGGCGGCATCAAGACCCGGCGATTCGAAAATATTCTCAAGGAACTGGACCTCGCGTTCCGCATTCACGCGGACTTGGGTTCGTACCTGGGCGGCGTGCACANNCACATCGAGCTCACCGGCGAGGATGTGACCGAGTGCACCGGCGGGGCCCGGGGGCTGACCGACCGGGATCTGCAGCGCGCTTACCGCTCGAGTGTGGATCCGCGCTTGAATCACGAGCAGGCGCTGGAGCTGGCGATGCTGATCGCCGAACGCAGTCAGAGCCGTCGCGCCGAACGGCGCAGCTAGCAAACACGCCTCGGCATGGATTATCAGCACATCACCGTTCCGGAAGATGGGCAGAAGATCCGTATCAATGCGGATTTCTCGCTCACCGTGCCGGATGAACCCATCATCCCATTCATCGAGGGGGATGGCATCGGCGGCGACGNNCGACCACGCCGCGATGTATGCCGCGCGATCCGCTTCGGTGAAATAGCCGCGCTCGAGTCCTGCCGCGAGGAAAAGCTGCGAAAGCGGCGCAAAGTGCTCGGCGGCAAGCGCCGTTTCCGCTGGATGGAAGTTTTCTCCGGGGAGAAGGCCAACGCGCTCTACGACCAGTGGTTACCGGATGAAACGCTGGAGGCGCTGCGCGAGTTTGTGGTGTCCATCAAAGGACCGCTCGGAACCCCGGTCGGCGGCGGCATGCGCTCGCTCAATGTCGCCATGCGCCAGAACCTCGACCTCTATGCCTGCGTGCGGCCGATCCGCTACTTCCCCGGCGTCTCGAGCCCGATGCTGGACGCGAGCCTTACCGACATGATCGTGTTCCGTGAAAACACCGAGGACATCTACGCCGNNTCGTGACGGCAATCCGCTTCCCGGACAGCTCCGGCATTGGCATCAAGCCGGTCTCGAAGCAGGGCAGTCAGCGCCTGATCAGAAAAGCGATCCAGTACGCCATTGAGAACGAGCGCGTGTCGGTGACGCTGGTTCACAAGGGCAAC
>PMHN01000214.1 GCA_003156695.1 Gammaproteobacteria bacterium | reverse complement strand
GAGCCCGGAGCGCACAGCGGCGAAAGCGCCGCGCAGCGCGCGGCACGCCTCTTCCTGGCCGTCGGTGTCGGAACCGCGAGCGCGCGTCTGCACGATGAGCAGCGCGCGCTGCCCGTTCGGGGAGCTCCACACGCCGTCGGTCGTCGTTGGCGCGCGATCCTGTGCCAGCTCATCCAGAACCCCGAGCATCTCGCCAGTCGGGTCCTGCGCGAACAGTGGTTTCAGCAGCATCCCTTCCGGAGAAGCCAGGGAGCCCACCGCATCCGCGATGGCCTCATGCAGGCCGTGCACGCTGAAACGCTTCGGCGTAACCGCGTTACTCAGCAGGTAGCGGTTGCGGAACAGGAACTCCCGGTCACGGTCGAGGCCGGCGGTGTCGCCATTGTTGACCGCGGCGAAACGCGGGTCAGCGCGCAGGCGTCGCGTCAGCTCGGCCGAAACCAGCGCACGCGTGTGCGGCTGCCCGCCCTCGATCGCCACGATAATGAGGCGCGCCGCGGGACCCGAGCGCAGTTGCTCGACCAGCAGCCGCTGCGTAGCGCTGGGGCTGCGCGGCAGGAACGCCGACAGGTCGGTGGTGTAGGTCGCGCGCGCCGCGACCGCGGCCGCTGCCATGCCGAGCAGTGCCCAGATCAGGGTACCCGATGCCCCGGGCCGCATCATGGCGTGAGTTCCGGACCGATTGTGAGGACGGAGTGATCGCCGTCGGCCTGACGGATCTCAAGGGTGCGCAGGGCGGCGCCGTCCCCCCTGATGTGGATGTCTGCAATGGTGTCGGCGCGCGCCGGGTCCGTGGGCACGAGCAGCAGGCTCCAGTGCGCGAGACTTCCGGAAAAAGCCACGTGAAAGTAACGTTCGAGTGCGGCGCGATCCCCGGCGAGCGTCGCACGGATGCTCTCCACCCACGGAGCGATTTCGGGATGCTGCGCGAGCTCCAGCGTGCGGGTGCGCCCGCCGCGGTGAATGGTGAGGACCCCGCCGGCGAGCACCAGGGTCTCGGGCCGCGGTTGAAGCGTACGCTTCTCCAGCCAGTCCGGCGCGTCGTACATCAGCTCACCGGATGATTCCAGCGGACGCTGCATGATCGCCAGGACATGCACCTCGGTGAAACTCACGTGGCCGTGTTTGCGCGCCGCCAGCAGTCGCATGAGCTCATCGAGCGCGGGCTGCGTGTCGGCGGAGCTCGCCGCGGCCGCGGGGGGCGCGGCCGGCAGCGCGGTTGCCGGGCCGAGCGCCATGGCAACACATAACGCCACCGCAGGCAGCAGCTTCACGAGGGCACTCCGTGCCAGAAATCGTAGAAGTTGAACCAGTTGTAGGGATCAGTGCGACAGCACGCTTCGAGCAGGGTCACGTAGCGCTCGATTGCTGCGCGCACCGCCGCTTCGCGGCCGCCGGAGGCGGCTTGTGAAAAATCCGCGATCTGGTGAAACACGATGTGGTAGCGGTTGGCGCCACGGTATACACCGGTCATGAACATCACCGGTCGCCGCAGCGCCGCCGCGGCGCGCATGGGTCCGGAAGGGAACAGGGCCGGAGCGCCGAGAAAGCTCACCACTTGCGCCGGCGCCTCACCGATCGTGCGGTCGGCCAGCATGCCGACGAATCTGCCGGCGTCGAGGCTGTCACGGATGCGCAGCATCGCATCCAGATGCCCGAGAGGGATGATCTCCGGCGGGCTCGCCGGGTCCGCGTCCTTGAGGATCCCCGCGAGCCGGCTCGCATGGTGTTCGTACATCGCCATCGCCACGCGCAGGCCCGGCCGCCGCCGCCCCACTGCGCTCATCATCTCGAAGCTGCCGAAATGCGCGCCGAGCAGAAAGGCCCCGTGGCCGCCGGCCGCGGCCGCCTGCATCAGCTCCTCGCCCTCGATCGTCACGGCGAACAGGTCAATGCGGCCGTGCACCAGGTACAGCCGGTCGAGGAGCACGGCCCCAAATGCGTACACGTGCCGGAAGAAGTCGGCGCCGGAGGGTTCGCGCGCCAGGGCGCGCAGCAGGTACTCGCGCGAGTGACGCCGGGCGACGGGCGCGAACAGACAGTAGTAGGCGGCAGCGAGATACAGCAGCCACCGCCCGACGTTGCGCCCGAGCCGCAGCGACAGGAACGTCATGATGCGTACCGAAGTGGCGCTGCCCCGCTCGCGCTCGCCGACCCATTGGGAGGCGCTGGTGCGCGGGCCGGCAGCAGTGTCAGCGCTCTTGAGGCTCATCGGCAACCAACACTCCGTGGGCGACGGGTCGCCCGTCCCTCGAAACGCTGAAGCGCAGCGAACCGTTCGCCAGGCGCTCGTGCTCGAGAGTCAATTCTTCGCCTGGGCGCACCGGGCTCACAAACTTCGCCGTGCTGATCCGCCAGCGCGTGGCCGTCGCGGCTGGGTCCAGCTCCACGGCGTGCAGTGTCGCATCCAGGAGCACCACTCCCGGCACGATGGGCGTGCCGGGGAAGTGCCCTGCGAGCGCCGGGTGTTCGGCGCCAATGGTCAGGGTTGTCACGCTGCCCACCTGACTCTCATCCGGCAGCGGCGGACTTGGGCTGTGCCGCCGCCAGCGACCGCAGCGCTGCCTGCGGGAGCTTGCCAGTGCTGTTGCGGGGCAGACGCGCCACCATTACCAGCGGTCGCGGCAGGAAGGCGGGATCGATACGTCGACGCAGCTCCGCCAGTAACGTCTGAGGATCGAGTCCCGGCGCTACCACGCATGCCCCGACCCGTGCGACGGCGGCGTCGTGCGGCTCCTCGGCATGAAAGAACGCGCCGTCCTGGACACCCGGAATGGAATTCAGCTGGTGGTTGAGATAACCGAGCGAGCTGCGTTTGCCGGCGATATTTACCAGATCCGCGACCCGTCCATGCAGCAGGAAGGTATCAGCGCCGGTCACCTCCAGCACGTCGCACATGCGCGTGGGTTCTTCTATGTGGCCGCCCTGCGCCCAGGTTTCGCCGTCGCGGATGGTGAGTGTGACGCCCGGCCACAGGCGCCACTGCGCACTCACCGTTGGCCGCCGCACCGCGATCTGACCCGTCTCGGTGGAGCCGTAGATCTCGAGGAGACGCGTGTGACAACGCTCTTCGACCTCCAGCGCGAGCTCATGCGCGAGCGGCGCCGTGGAGCAGACGATGAGATCGGTCTGAGGCACGGCTATTTC
>PMHN01000306.1 GCA_003156695.1 Gammaproteobacteria bacterium | reverse complement strand
TCGCCAACGCCGGAATTCCGTGCTATTTGCTCGATATAGTTCCGAAGGAATTGAATGCCGAGGAGAAACGCAAAGGGATGACTTTGGAAACTCCCGCGGTGCGAAATCGGATCGTGCTGGCGGGGCTGGAAGGCGCGGAACCGGAGAGCGTCGATCCCGACAGCATCGAGCCGCTCATCGCGCGCATCCGCCAGAGCGGCCGCATCCGCCTCCTGGGTGAGCACGAGATTGCTTTTGATGAGCCGATGCAGCTGCTGTTCATGCGGCACGAGCGGCTGCCGCGGCACTCCAACGGTATGCGCTTCACCGCCCTCGGTGCGCAGGCGAAGCTGCTGCGCGAGGAGGATTACTACTCCGTCGGTGGCGGCTTCATCCTGCGCGGCGACGAGGAAGACGCGCCCGATGACGCTACGCGCGCGCCGCCTCCGTATCCCTTCACGTCCGGGGCGGAGCTGCTGACGCAGTGCCGCGCACATGGGCTCGAGATTTTCGAACTGGTGCTCGCCAACGAACGCACCTGGGCGCCGGAAAAAGAGGTGCGTGCGAAGCTGCTGCACCTGTGGACGGTAATGCAGGCGTGCGTGGAACGCGGCTTCCGGCAGACCGGGTTACTTCCGGGGGTGCTCAAGGTGCGCCGGCGCGCGCCGCGAATGTACCGCATGCTGACCGAGAGCAAGACGCCAACGCCGCTGGATGCGATGGACTGGCTGAATGCGTACGCGCTGGCCGTCAACGAGGAGAACGCCGCCGGCGGGCGCGTGGTGACCGCGCCCACTAACGGCGCGGCCGGCATCGTGCCGGCGGTGCTGCATTTCTACCGGCGCTTCGAGCCGGGCGCGAACGAGGAGGGCGTCATGCGTTTCCTCCTTACCGCGGCGGCGATGGGCATGCTCTACAAGCGCAACGCCTCCATATCCGGTGCCGAGATGGGCTGTCAGGGTGAGGTCGGGGTTGCGTGTTCGATGGCCGCCGCGGGCCTGGTTGCAGCGCTGCAGGGATCCGCCGAGCAGGTCGAGAACGCGGCCGAGATCGGCATGGAGCACAACCTCGGCCTGACCTGCGATCCGGTGGCGGGACTCGTGCAGATTCCCTGCATTGAGAGAAACGCCATGGGCTCGGTCAAGGCCGTGAACGCCGCGCGGCTCGCCATGCGCGGCGATGGCACGCACAAGGTGTCGCTCGACCAGGTCATCGCCACCATGCGCCAGACCGGCGCCGACATGTCGACGATCTACAAGGAAACCTCCCAAGGCGGGCTCGCGGTCAACGTACCGGAGTGCTGAGGGCGGCCCGCAGCCGGCAAAGTCCCTGCGCCAGCCGATTTTCGCCAATTGACTAGCCGAAAAAGCCGAATAGCCGCAGGGACGGCGTCTCGCGGCACACCCCGCACACCGCGGCGCGCCCGACGTCCCGCCAGTCGTCCGTTTCGAACGCGATCGAGCACAGCGCGGCCGCGCCAAGCTGCTTCGTCTCCTGTTCCGGAGCCAGCTGCGATGCGAGCTCTGACACCCCGGGGTTGTGGGCGACGATCATCAGGTGCGCGATGCGGGGGCCCGTACCCTGCACGATCTGCATGAGGTCCGCTGCGCTTGCCAGGTAGAGTCCTTCCTCGCGCAGCACGTGCCGCGCCGGCAGGGCGAGTTCCTGCGCCACGATGTCCGCGGTCTGCTCGGTGCGGCGCGCGGGACTGGTCATTATGCGGTCGGGGAAAAGTCCGAGCTCGCGCAGCCTGCCTGCCGTGGACTGGGCACCGCTGATGCCGCGCCGGCTGAGCGCCCGCGCAAAATCCTCGGTGCCGGGATCCTTCCAGCGCGCTTCGCCGTGACGCATGAGCGTGAGGCGCCTCACGGGATAGGCCTCATTGCGGCTCTTCCAGCAGCACGCGGCCGTGCTCCTCGCGCGCCGGGTAAGTGCGCACCGNNCAGAAGCGCGCGCCATGGCGTGGGCAGATGATCTGGCAATCCTCGACCTCCGCCCCGGCAAGCGATTCGCCGTCGTGCGTACAACGGTCTTCCACGGCGTACAGCTGCGCGCCGCAACGCACGACCACCACGGCCGTGCCGTCGAACTCGACACTCAGGGGAGTGGTTTCACTCACCGCATCACTCCCGGCCACATCGATCCACCGCCGGCTCATGCGCTCTTAGAACATCCCCGTCTGCAGACGCGCCGCTTCGCTCATCATGCTCTGGTTCCAGGGCGGATCGAAGCTGAGCTCGACGCGCGCTTCACGCACCGTCGGGATGCGCCGGATCTTGTCGCGCACGTCTTCGACCAGGATCTCGCCCATGCCGCAGCCCGGGGCGGTGAGGGTAATGGTCACCTCAACCGTGCGCGTGCCGTCCTCATTGGCCGTGACGTCGCAGTCATACACGAGCCCCAGGTCCACGATGTTGATCGGGATCTCAGGGTCGAAGCAGCCGCGCATCTGCTCCCAGGCAAGCTTTTTGACGTCGTCTTCACTGGCATTGGGCGGCAGCTCCGGCGCCTTCACCGATTCCTGGCCGATGGCATCGGCGTCCTCGCCGGCGATGCGGAAGAGATTGCCCTCGAGGTACACCGTGAAGCTGCCACCGAGCGCCTGGGTGATGTAGCCCGCCTGGCCGACCTTGAGTTTCACTTCCTGGCCTGCGGGCACGATCACTGCCCGCACCTCGCGGCTGACGACAAACGGTTCGTTCTCGTGGCGACGCATTGCGGGAGCTATTCGGTGGAGATCGTCGCCGGGCCGTGCTCGAGCGCGGCGTTCAGCGTGTGCCAGCAGAGGCTCGCGCACTTCACCCGGGCGGGAAACTCGCGCACCCCGGACAACGCCGCGAGCTTGCCGAGCGTGATATCGGGGGGCGCATCGGCGCGCGTCAGGAGCGTGTGCACACGCTCGAACAGCTCGCGGATCGCCGCGCGATCCTTGCCCTTGACCGCTTCGGTCATGAGCGATGCGGAAGCAGTGGAAATCGCGCAGCCCTTGCCTTCGAAGCGGATGTCCTCGACCCGCTCGCCGGCCAGGCGCACGAATACCGACAGCTCATCCCCGCACAAGGGGTTGTGCCCATCGGCGCGCCCGTCGGGTGAGTCGAGGCGCCCGAAGTTACGCGGAGAGCGGTTGTGGTCGAGGATCACGTCGCGATACAGGTCCTTGAGGTCCATCAGCCGAACACCTCGCGCGCCTTGCGAAGCGCGCTCACAAGCGCTGCGACCTCGCCCTCGGTGTTGTAGCAGCCGAAGGAGGCGCGCGCCGTCGCCGGCACGCCGAAGAAGGTCATGACCGGCATGGCGCAATGGTGGCCGGTGCGCACCGCGACGCCCTGCGAATCGAGGATGGTGCCGAGGTCATGCGCATGCACGCCCTTCATGGTAAAGGACAGCACCGCCGCCTTGTGCGCTGCGGTACCGATGAGCTCGATGCCGGGAATATTGGTGAGCGCAGCGGTGGCAAGCTCCAGCAGGTGCGCCTCATGGGCTGCGATGGCATCGATCCCCAGACTCTCGATGTAATCCATGGCGGCGGCCAGGCCCACCGCGCCGGACATGTTCGGCGTGCCGGCCTCGAACTTCCACGGCAGGTCGTTGTAAGTGCTCTTCTCGAACGACACCGTCAGGATCATGTCCCCGCCGCCCTGCCACGGCGGCATGGCGGTGAGCAGTTCCTGGCGGCCGTAGAGCACGCCGATGCCGGTGGGCGCGTAGAGCTTGTGGCCGGAGAAGGTGTAGAAATCGGCGCCGAGTGCGCGCACGTCGACGCGCGCATGCGGGACCGCCTGGGCGCCGTCGATCAGCACCAGCGCGCCGGCGGCGTGTGCGGCCGCGACGATGCGCTCGACCGGCAGGATGGTACCGAGCGCGTTCGACACGTGCGCCACGGCCACGAGCCGCGTGCGCGGTCCCAAGAGCTTCAGGAACGCCTCGAACTCGAGTTCCCCGCGCCGGTTGATAGGCGCCACTTTCAGTGTGCAGCCGGTCTGCTCACACACCATCTGCCAGGGGACTATGTTGGCGTGATGCTCGAGCGCCGTGATGAGGATCTCATCCCCAGCGTGCAGCCGATTGCGCGCCCAGGCCTGGGCGACGAGGTTGATGGCCTCGGTGGTGCCGCGGGTGAAGATGATTTCGCGCGTCGAGCCGGCGTTGATGAAGCGCCGCACGCGCTCGCGGGCGCCTTCGTAAGCGGCGGTAGCCGCCTGGCTGAGCGCGTGCACACCCCGATGGACGTTGGCGTGCGAGTGCGTCTCGTAATCCTCCACGGCGCGCAGCACCTGCAGCGGGCGCTGGGCGGAGGCCGCGCTGTCCAGGTACACCAGCGGATGCCCGTTGACCGTGGTGCTGAGGATCGGAAAATCCCGGCGCACCCGTTCGACATCGTACGTGGACGGCGTGGGTGTGCGGGCGGGATTGGCGGCCATCACAGTAACTCCCGCAGTGTCACATCCTGCAGCGCCCCCGGCAGACGCGCCTCGATGTCACGCCGCAGTGCGGGCAGAGTGATCTTCGCGACCACATCCGCGAGAAATGCCCATTTCAGGAGCCGCTGCGCCGTGTCACGGTCCAGTCCGCGCGCCAGCAGGTAGAACAGCATGTCGTCGTCGAGCTTGCCGACGGTCGCGCCGTGGCTGCAGCGCACCTCGTCGGTGTAGATCTCCAGCTGCGGCCGCACGTCGATCTCGGCCTCGGCGCCGGCGAGGAGTCCCCGCAGCGACTGCTGCGAGTCAGTGCCCGCAGCGTTCTTCGCCACCACGATCTTGCCGTTGAACGCCACGCGCGCGCGGCCGGCGGCGATGCCACGGAAGGTCTGGGTGGTGCGCGTCCGGGGCGCCAGGTGTTCGACGAGCGCGAAGGTGTCGTTTACCTGCTGGCGGTCACCGAGTCCCGCGATGGCCATGGCGAGCTTCGCGCCCTCGCCGGCGAGCCGCACACGGATAGTCGAGCGCGCGGCCTGCGCGCCGGTGCTGATGCCGTGCAGGTGGCAGGAGGCATCCTGTGCCAGCGCCGCCGTGAGCGTGTCGAACAGGATCGCGCGCGCGCCGAGTTCCTGCAGCCGGTAATGATGCAGCGTCGCGCCGCGGGCCAGTTCCACCGTGACCGCACTGTTCACGAAGCTGTTGTCGCTCCCCACGCTCAGGTGTCTCTCGATGAGCGTGAGACTCGCGCCGGCGTCGAGGTGCAGCTCCACACGCGGGTAAGACGCGCCGGCCTGTCCGTCGGCACTGGCGACGAACAGCAGCTCGATCGGCACGGCCCCGGCGCCGCCGGTGGCAGCGGCGACACGGATTGCGGCACCGTCGGTCGCGAAGGCCTCGTTCAGGGCAAGAAAGCGCTCATCGCCGCTGTGCTGGTCGGCTGAGGCTGCCGTCGCCAGCGGCGGCTGCGCGGCGGACACGGCGGCGATTTGCGTCACGATCGCAGCGCCGGAATCTGTGCGCGGTGACAGGGCAGGCGCGAACACGCCGTCCACGAACACGTAGCGGGCGCAACCCCGCACTGCCGCCGGCAGGTCCGCAGGTTGCACCCGCGCTGTCGTTGCGGTGGCAGAGGAGGAGGCCGGTGCAAAGCGCAGCCGCTCCAGGGCGCGCAGGCTGGCGTACTTCCAGTTCTCGTCGCGCGAGGTTGGCAGTCCTTGCGCCGTGAGCGCCTTGATCGCCGCGCGCCGGCGATCCGCCGCAGCGCCGGCGGACGGCAGCGCACGCGCGGCGCTCGCGTATTCCTCGATGATGCGGGCGGTAAGAGGGGTGCTCATGGGCTACCTTCAGGCCGCCTCACCGGACACCCAGTCGTAGCCGCGCTTCTCAAGCTCCAGTGCCAGTGTGCGGTCGCCGCTCTTCGCGATGCGCCCGTCTATGAGTACGTGGACGAAGTCGGGCACGACGTACTCCAGCAGCCGCTGGTAGTGGGTGACGAGCACGCACGCGCGCTCGGGCGAGCGCAGCGAGTTCACGCCGGCGGCGACCACCTTCAGCGCATCTATATCCAGTCCGGAGTCGGTCTCATCGAGAATCGCGAGCTTTGGCTCCAGCACCAGCATCTGCAGGATCTCGTTGCGCTTTTTCTCACCGCCCGAGAAGCCTTCGTTGACGCCGCGGGACAGGAAGCTGTCCTCGATGCGCATGAGCTTCATCTTGTCGCGCACCAGTGTCAGGAACTCGAACGCGTCGACTTCCGCAAGGCCGTGCTGCTTACGCACCGCGTTGAGCGCTGCCTTGAGGAGGTACACGTTGTTCACGCCCGGGATCTCGACCGGGTACTGAAAGCCGAGGAACACGCCCGCGCGGGCGCGTTCCTCCGGCGCGAGCGCCAGCAGGTCCTGCCCCTGGTACGTGACCGTGCCGGACGTGATCTCATAGCCCGGGCGTCCGGCCAACACGTGTGCGAGCGTGCTCTTGCCGGAGCCATTCGGACCCATGATGGCGTGCACCTGGCCGGCGCCAACCTCGAGGGTGAGCCCTTTGAGGATCTGCTTGCCATCGACCGTCGCCGACAGATTCCTGATGCTCAGCATTGCAGTCATGTCATCCCACCGCGCCTTCGAGGCTGACTGCAAGCAACGCCTGAGCCTCGACGGCAAATTCCATCGGCAGCTCCTTGAACACCGACTTGCAGAAGCCGCTCACAATCATGTTGACCGCATCCTCCTGCGAGATGCCGCGGGCGAGGCAGTAGAACAGCTGGTCCTCGCTGATCTTTGAGGTGCTTGCCTCGTGCTCCACCGTCGCGGTCGGGTTCTTCACCTCGACAT
The DNA here is from genome assembly GCA_003156695.1 of Gammaproteobacteria bacterium. Taxonomy (GTDB): domain Bacteria; phylum Pseudomonadota; class Gammaproteobacteria; order Steroidobacterales; family Steroidobacteraceae; genus 13-2-20CM-66-19. Next base: position 300 of record PMHN01000306.1, on the reverse strand, counting down.
ACGGGAAGGTGTGCGCGCCGCACTGGCCACCCATCAGGAGCGAGTCGCATTGCGTGAAATTGCGCGCGCCGTGCGCGCTCGGCAGCATCTTGACCAATCCGCGGTAGGTGTTTTGGCCGTGGCCGGCGGAGATGCCCTTGGAAACGATGGTGCTGCGGGTGTCCTTGCCGATGTGGATCATCTTCGTGCCGGTGTCGGCCTGCTGGTGATGGTTCACGGTCGCGACGGAGTAGAACTCGCCGATGGAGCCCTCGCCGCGCAACACACAGCTCGGGTACTTCCAGGTGATGGCGGAGCCGG
>PMHN01000353.1 GCA_003156695.1 Gammaproteobacteria bacterium | reverse complement strand
AGGTCGATGCGAGCTTCCAGCACGAGCGCGAGAAGGCCAACGGCCTCGCCTTCGGTCTGCCGAATGACCAGGGCATCTTCAGCGTCAACACCGCGCAACTCAACGTCGCCTATACCGTCGACGTCTTCGGCGGCGAGCGTCGCCAGCTCGAATCCGCCGTTGCCCAGGCGGAGTATGAGCGCTTCCAGCTCGAGGCGGCCTATCTCACGCTGACCTCCAACGTCGTCGCCGCGGCGGTCACCGAGGCAAGCCTCAGGGCGCAGATCGCCGCCACCGAGGACATCATCGGCGCCGAGCAAAAGCAGCTCGACGTGCTGAACCAGCAGTTTCAATTGGGCGGCGTCGCCAAATCGGCGGTGCTGGAGGAGGCGGCAACCTTGGCGCAGCTGCGCGCCACGCTGCCGCCGCTGCAAAAGCAGCTCGGGCAAACCCGCGACGCCCTGACGGCGCTCCTGGGCCGCCTGCCCTCCGAAGAGCCTGCCGAGACATTCCGGCTCGAGAATCTGACGCTGCCGACCGAACTGCCGGTGAGCCTGCCGTCGAAACTCGTGGCGCAGCGCCCCGATGTGCTCCAGGCGGAGGCCAACATGCACGCCGCCTCGGCCCAGGTCGGCGTGGCGGTGGCGAACATGCTGCCGCAGTTTTCGATCAGCGCCGACACCGGCTCCGCGGCGCTCGCGATCGCGCAGCTGTTTACTCCCTATACCCGGTTCTGGGATGCCGGCGCCTCGCTCACGCAGACCCTGTTCGACGCCGGTGCGCTCATGCACCGGCACCGTGCCGCGGACGCGGCGCTGGACGAAGCGGGAGCGCAGTACCGGGCCGCCGTGATACTGGCCTGCCAGAACGTCGCCGATACGCTGCGCGCGCTCACTGCCGACGCCGACGCGCTCAAGGCCAACGCCGAGGCGGAGCGTGCGGCGAGTGCTTCGTTTGAACTGGCGCGCAAGCAGCACCAGCTCGGTACCATCAGTGAGATCGCGATGCTGAACGCGGAGCAAACCTATCGTCAGGCTGAAATCGCCCTGATCCAGGCGCAGGCGAATCGCTATGCCGATACCGCTGGCCTGTTCCAGGCGCTCGGCGGTGGCTGGTGGAATCGCCCGGAAGGCACATTTAAATGAGCACGCTGGTATTACGCGAGAATCGTGACGGGATGGCGGTGCTGACGCTCAACCGCCCCGAGAAGCTGAACGCCCTCTCCAAGGACCTTATTGATTGCCTGGAGGAGCATGTGGACACGCTCGCGCGGGAGACCAAGACCGTGGGGCTCGTGATCCTGCGCGGCGCGGGGGACAACTTTTCCGCCGGCCACGACATGGCCGAGGTTCTCGCACAGGTCAAAGCCCACGCCAAGCCGCACCACTACGTTGAGGTCATAGAAAAGATCGCCAATCTCCCCCAGCCGGTGATTACCGCCGTGCAGGGCCATTGTTCGACGGGAGCGCTGGAGCTGGCGCTCGCGGCCGATCTGATCGTCGCCGCAGCGAGCGCTCGCTTCTGCGACGCCTACGCCCGCTGGGGCCTGACGCCCATCTGGGGTTTGAGTCTGCGCCTGCCCCAGCGCGTCGGTACCGCCAAGGCCGCCGAGATGATGTTCACCTGCCGCAGCTACTCGGGCGCCGAGGCACATGACATGCACCTGGCGAATTTCTGCTTTGCTGATGATCGCTTCGAGGCGGAGCTGGTGGCGCTCAGCAAGGACATCCTCGCCAACTCCTGGTACTCGAACCAGGTCAACAAGCGGGCGTTACTGGAAAGTAATGGGCTGACGCTGCACGACGCCCACGCGCTCGCGCTCTTCAAGAACGAAGGGCTGGCGCCGGATGCCGCCGCGCGCGTTTCGAGGTTCTTCAAGGATCGCAAGCCAGGCCGCTGAGCGTCCGCTTTATCTTTTTGTATCCATTTTAGCGCTGGTATATCAAAGTCTTACGTCTGCTTCCTGATATCGTTTATTTCGCATGATGTGAGGATTCGCATGATGTGAGGAAACGATAAGCGCGGTCCCGCCCCTTTGGAGGAGTAGGCCGCAACCGCGGCACTGCGCTAGGGTGCAAGCCGGATGTGGATCGTCAAACTGGCGCTGCGGCGCCCGTATACCTTTTTGGTGCTCGCAATCTTGATCACGCTCCTCGGCGTGTTCTCGATTGTGCGCACTCCCACGGACATCTTCCCGAACATCAAGATCCCGGTGGTCCCCGCGATCTGGAACTACACCGGCCTCTCCCCGGATGAGATGGCCACGCGCCTGGTGCTCTCCAGCGAGCGCACCGCGCAGACAACCGTGAACGACGTCGAGCACACGGAGTCACAGAATCTGAGCGGCAAGTCGATCGTCAAGTATTTCTTCCAGCCCAACGTGAACGAGGAACTCTCGTTCGCGCAGATCACAGGCGTCTCCCAGACCGGCCTGCGCCAGGCGCCCCCCGGCACCACCCCGCCGTTCATCCTGGCTTACAACGCCTCCTCGGTGCCGGTCCTGCAGCTCGCGCTCTCCAGCGACACCCTCTCCGAGGCGCAGCTCTTTGACCTCGGCAACAGCATCATCCGCACGGCACTCGCCACGGTGCCCGGCGCCTCCATGCCCTACCCCTACGGGGGCCTGCAGCGTCAGGTGCAGGTGGATCTGAACCCGGACGCACTGCGCGCCCAGGGCCTTTCAGGGAACGACATCACCAACGCAATCGCCAACCAGAACTCGATCCTGCCCGCCGGTACGCAGAAGATCGGCGACCGCGAATACTTCGTCTCCGTCAATTCGAACCCGCGCACCGTGGCGGAACTCAACGACATGCCCGTGACCACCCGCAATGGCACGGTGATCTACGTACGCGACGTCGCCAACGTACGTGACGGCTACCCGCCGCAGACCAACATGGTGCGCCGCGATGGCCGGCGTGGCGTGCTCATGAGCGTGCTGAAGACCGGCAGTGCCTCGACCCTCGACATCATCAAGGAAATCAAGGCCCGCATTCCGGGGGTGCTCACCCAGCTGCCGCCCGGGTTCAACATCGACCTGATCGGGGACCAGTCGATCTTCGTGCGCGGTGCCATCTCCGGTGTGGTACGCGAAGCGGTGATTGCCGCGGCGCTGACCGGCCTCATGATTCTGCTTTTCCTCGGCAGTATCCGCAGCACACTGATCATCGCCATCTCGATCCCGCTGTCGATCCTGGCCTCGATCGTATGTCTTTCCGCGCTCGGGGAGACGATCAACATCATGACCCTGGGGGGCCTGGCGCTCGCCGTCGGCATACTCGTCGACGATGCCACCGTCACCATCGAGAACA
>PMHN01000166.1 GCA_003156695.1 Gammaproteobacteria bacterium | reverse complement strand
CTGAATGCGGCGGCGCGCGCTTGAACCGCGCGGCGCGCTTCGTCTGGGTCGCCGGGCACTCCTTGCCCGAGGTTGCGCAACTGACCATTGGCGGCGCACTCAAATTTTTCCGCTCTTTGAGCCTGCCCGGCTGGCGCGGAGAGGTCGCGGCCAAGATCGTCGCGGACGTGCAGGAGCGCCTGCGCTTCCTCGTTGACGTCGGTCTTGATTATTTGACGCTCGAGCGCCGCGCGGAATCGCTCTCCGGCGGCGAAGCGCAGCGCATCCGGCTCGCAGCGCAGCTCGGCTCGAACCTGCAGGGCGTGTGCTACGTACTCGACGAGCCCACCATCGGGTTGCACCCGCGCGACAACGAGATCCTGCTCGCCGCCCTCACCGAACTCGCCGGCAACCGCAACACCCTGGTGGTCGTCGAGCACGACGAGGAAACCATCCGGCGCGCGGACCACGTACTGGACTTGGGTCCGCAAGCCGGCGTGCGCGGCGGCGAGCTGGTCGCGGCCGGCACGGTGCAGGATCTCATGCGCAGCCCGCGCTCGGTCACGGGCCGTTTCCTGCGCGAACCACTGCTGCACCCGGCGCAGCCGCTGCGCGCCGTGAACGGCGCGACGCCCTGCCTGACACTCGAGCAGGTGGCGCTGCACAACATCAGCGGCCGCGATGTGCGCATCCCGCTCGGCCGGCTGGTGGTAATTACCGGCGTCTCCGGCTCGGGCAAGTCAACCGTGGCGCGCGATGTGCTGTACGCCAACCTACGAAGGCTGCTGGCCGAGAACACCCCCGTGGGCCGCGGCCGCAGGCGGGCCGCGGGCGCCAGGCGGGCCCCCGGCGTGCAGCTGATCGGCTGCAAGGCAGTGCGTGGAGTTGCGCACCTCGACCGGGTGCTGGAGGTGGACCAGACCCCGATCGGCAAGACACCGCGCTCCTGTCCGGCAACCTACATCGGCTTCTGGGACGAGATCCGGCGTATCTATGCCGGCACTACCGAGGCGCGCATTCGCGGCTATACCAACAGCCGCTTCTCGTTCAACACCGCCGGCGGACGCTGTGAAGCGTGCGAAGGCCAGGGTGTGAAGACCATCGAGATGAGCTTCCTGCCGGATGTGAAGGTGCTGTGCGATGTGTGCGGCGGGCGGCGCTTCAACTCCGAGACGCTGGCGGTGCTGTGGCGCGAGAAGAGCATCGGCGATGTGCTGGCGATGGACGTGGACGATGCGGTCGGGTTCTTTGCGGCCCACCCGCGGGTGCATCACGCGCTCAAGCTGCTGCAGGACGTCGGTCTCGGCTACCTCACGCTCGGGCAGCCGAGCCCGACGCTCTCCGGCGGCGAGGCCCAGCGCATCAAGCTCGTCACCGAGCTGTCCAAGGTGCGCGATGAGGTCGCGCGCGGCCCGCGCCAGCAGGCCAGGCGCACTCTTTATGTACTGGACGAGCCGACCGTCGGCCTGCACATGGCGGACGTCGAGAAACTGATCCACGTGCTGCACCGCCTGGTCGCCGCGGGCAACACTGCGGTGGTGGTCGAGCACAACCTCGACATCATGGCGGAAGCGGACTGGATCCTCGACCTGGGGCCGGAAGCCGGCGACGCGGGCGGCCGCATCGTCGCGCAGGGGCCGCCAGCGCAGATTGCACGCCGTGCCAGGCAATCGCACACCGGCCGCGTGTTGCAGGAGTTTCTGCGCACGCGCACGCGCCAGTGATCTACGAGGAACTGGAACCGCTCCCCGGCCAGCGCCACATCGTGGCGTGCTACTGGCGTTTTGAGGTGCAGTCACACGACATCCTGCCTTTTGAGCACGTGATCGTTCCGGATGGCACCGTGTCGCTTTCGTACTTCGAAGATGCGGGCGCAAGTGAGTGGGGCGTGGCCGTCAACGGCCCCGGCGTCGAGGCGCGTAAAGTCCACCTCACTTGCGCGCGGCGCTGGCTAGGCGTGCGTCTGTGCGCCGGCGTGGTGCGCTCAGTCCTGGGTCTCGAGGCGGGCGCGCTTCGCGGCCGCTCTTTGCCGCTGCTCAAGACGCGGCTCGACGCCCGCAATCTGCGCACAGTGCTGGCCGGATATACCGACCTCGCCGACGCCAGGCGGCGGCTGCGGCCGACCATCGAACAGTGGCTTGCGGCCGCGCAGCCGCTGGACACGGTCGCCGTCGCTGCCGCGCGTGCCATTGCGGATGCCGGCGGGCGTGTGGTCGTCCGCGAGCTGGCTGCGAGCCTGGGTCTCGGCCCGCGGCAACTGCGCCGGCGTTTCGCGCGCGAGGTCGGTCTGTCGCCCAAGGAGTTTGCGCGTGCGCGTCGCGTGCGCCGCGCCTTTGTAGAGGCGCTGCGCGAGATGAAATCCCGCTGGTCGCAGCTCAGCGCCGAGGTGGGCTTCGCCGACCAGGCGCATCTGATCCGCGAGTTTCGCGAGGTCTTCGGCGTGCCGCCGCAGGTGGTCGATGCCTATATCCGCAGCATTCGCCACGAGCGCATCGTCGACCCGTGACCGTTTTCTTCAAGACAATGGCGGCCCCGCGCGGCACCCTGACGCCGGCACTACCAACCGGAAAATCGTCATGCGCCTGAGACTCGCGTTGAGTGTGTTTGCAATGTGCCTGCCGCTGGCCGTCGCGCAAGCTGCCGATGCCGGGCACGCAGCGCCCGATCTGGATGCGCAGAAGCTCGCCATGAGCAAACTGGCCTTTCTGGTTGGCAAATGGCACGGCGACGGCTGGATCCAGNNGGACGCGCCGAGTTTCACCAGACCGAAACGATCGCGATGTTGCAGGACGGCCTGCTGCTTGCCATCGAGGGGCGGGGCTTCACGCCAGCCGACCCGGCAAAACCGCAGTTCCAGGCCAACGCGCTGGTGTCCTACAACGATGGCAGCGGCGAATACAGTTTCTATTCCTACGCGCAGGGCCGTGCCGGCACTTTCAAGGCCGAGCTCTTGAGTCCCGGCACGCTGCGCTGGTACCCGGGACCGGTGCGCTTCACGATCAGCGTCGACGCGTCGGGTCACTGGCACGAGACCGGCGAGGCGCCTGACGGCAAAGGCGGGATGGTTGGCTTCTTCGAGATGAATCTGCAACGCGATCCTTAGAAGCGCCGCGCGCGCCGGCGCTGCCGCACACGACCGCGGCGCAAAGTCCCGCCCGGTAGTACGCTTGCCGGCATGGCCCACAACCTGGTCTGCTGGAAATGCGGCGCGTCGCTGGCGGAATTGAGTCTGCCGCTACGACGGCTCGATGAATGCCTGCAATGTCACGCCGAGCTGCACGTCTGCCGCATGTGCGTCGACTACGACACCCGCGTTGCCAAGCACTGCCGCGAGCCGACCGCGGAGGAAGTGAGCGACAAGACGCACGCGAACTTCTGCGATCATTTCAAGCCGCGCGCGGCGGCCTACGTCCCGCCCAACACCGCCGAGGTGGACAAGTCGCGCTCCGCGCTGGACAAGCTGTTCGGTAAAGGCTGATCGCCGTGGCGATCCACCTTAGGGTCTACGCCTTCTTCACGCGCTCGCTCAAACGCTCGAGCAGGCGCGCGAACGGCGAATTCTTCTGTGCCTCGATGCGCAGGTGGCGCACACCCGTGTCATTGAGCGTCTCGCCTCTGCCGTTGTCGATGGTGAGGGCGCTCGCGCCCAGGATCTCAAGCGTTTCTTCGAGCGTCTGCGCACCGCGCCGGTCGCGAGCGCCGACCGTGCCACCGCCCTTGCCACGCACGCCCGTAGCCGTGCCCTGGCGCACCACCCGCCCGACCGCGACTTTGGGTTGCGGCTTCGCCCCCGTCTTCCCGGCAAACTTCGCAGCAGCCCGGTCGGCGGCGAGTACCGGTGGCGGCCCTGGCGGCGGCAACAGGCTGCGCGAGCCCTCATCGTCGAGCAGCTTGAACTCATCCGTCCCGGCGCGGGCCTGACCGGGCGCCGCGACGTCCGCGGCGGCCTGCTTGTCCTGCTCAGTAGCGCGCGCGCGCTCCTGCGGGCTGACCGGAACCACCGCGACGGATGTGAACTCGGAGCGTACGTAGTGGGCTACCTGCTTGGCGGAAATGGCGTCGCTGAAAAAGCCCAGCCGCAGTCCGTACCACTTGCGGCCCTCGCGGCTGCCTTCCACCGTATACAAGGTGTAGGCGCTGAAAATCGCCAGCGGCGGCACCTTGTGCAGTTCGGCCGGTTGCACCGACCACTGCAGCTGCACGGCAAACGCAACCGGCGCGTTGTTGGTGACCGCCTCAAGCAGCGCGCGCCGCGTCGCGGTGTCGTCGGGCTTCAGAAAGGGAATTCCGCCCCCGGACACATCGGCGGCCTGCTGGCCGCTTTCCGCACCCCGCGCCTCCAGCATTTTCAACACCTGGGTGTCGCTGAGCCCGCCCTCGGGCTGCGGTTGCGGCGCGGCAGCGCGCGGCGGCGCTGCGCGCATCAGGCGCGTCTCTCCGGTCGCGCTCGCATCGCCGAGCGCCGCCAGCACTTCGCGCACGTTGGAATCTTCAAACACACCTTTGCGGCCCGACGGGGGCGCAGCAGGCGTCGCCGCAACCGCAGCGCGCGGCTCAGGCTGCGACTNNCGTGGGTTGCGGCGCAGGGGTAGACGCAGGCGCAGGTGCGGCAGCTCCCATCGGGCCTGGCCCCCCCTTAGGAGGCGCAGCGCGCGCGGCTGTGGGGGTAACCGCAGCACGACGCACTACTGCAGCGGCGGCCGGCGCGGCAGTCGCGCGCGGCGCAGCGCGTTGTACCGGCGCCGGTGCGGCCGGCAGAACCGCGGCATGCACGACCGGCACATTGAGCGGCAGCGGGTCGGGAAGCACCTCGCGCGGCTGCGGTCCTGCCGCGTGCTGCGCCTGCGCGGCTGCGTGGATCAGGAGCTTGCGATCGTCGCGGAGCTTCTTNNCCCGCACCACCGCGAGCCATTCTTCGGCTTCGGCGAGCGTGGCGAAGTAACCCATGTGCAGGCGGAAGCGCTCGCGGCCTTCTTCAAAGCGGCGGCTGACAAAGAAAGTGAAGCGCCGGAGGTCGGGCAGATCGGTCTGCGCCAGGGCCATGGGCGTCGAGGAGGAACACAGGTTCAGAACAAACGGCCCGGGGTTCGCCACTGCCGGAGCCGTAGCCTCTGCGCCCGAGCGAGCGTCGGGCGCGACGTTAGGTATTGCTGTCATAACTTCCCCGAGCGAAACCAACACGCCACGGTCAACTGCACTTAAGCGGATCCGTGCGACGGGGAAGGGAGTGCGAGCGCTCGCGCATCAGAAAGGCGCGATCGTGGCAGCCCCGCCGTCGTAGGAACNNCGTCTTTCGACGGGTTTGCCCTTATCACCGGGGGTAGTGTCAAAGCGTCGCGGATCGCCGTCAAGCCTGGAAGTGTGCCCCGGCTCTCAGATGGTGTGCCCAATTGGCGACAGCGCCGCGCGCGGCGCCTTATGTCTCACCAATAGCGCCCCGCACTCACCAGGTGACGCGCGTAGTAGCCGCTGGTGAGTTCCGCGTACGACACCGCCACACCTGCGTGCGGCGCGTGGATGAAGCGGCCAAAGCCGGCGTAGATGCCGACGTGATCGACAGCCTGCCCGTGGCTGCTGAAGAACACCAGGTCCCCGGGCGCGAGTTCCGTCAGCGGCACGGGTCGCGCCGCGCGCTGCTGCGCGGCGGCGGTGCGCGGAATTCGCAGCCCCGCGTGCTCGTGGACGTAGAGCACCAGGCCGCTGCAATCAAAGCCGACCTCATCCGCGCCGCCGAACTGGTAGCGCGTGCCGATGAGCGTCACCGCGATGCGCACCAGGGCGGCGCCCATATCCGAGTGCGCCGGCAGCGGTGCGTCCGACACGGGGGTTGCGTCCGGCACTGCAGCCGGCACTGCCGCCGGACGCGGCGGGAGGCTGCCGCAGGCCGCGACCAGCAGCGCCACGGCTGCCAGGGACGCGGTGCGCGGGCGCATCGGCTGCGCGGCCGGCTGGCAGCTAGCGGGCGCGCGCCCGGGAAGTAACCCGTGCGAGCGCCTCAATACCCGCCCACGTGTAGCGCTGCACGCCGCGGCGGCCGGAGCGCGTTGCGCCGAGCATGGCGGCGGCCACGGTGCGCGCGGGGATGGCGCGCCAGGCGGCGTAGCGTCCCACCAGCAACGGGTTCACGAGCNNGCGCGCCGAGCTCCAGCGTCCGCATCTCGGCACGCCAGGCAAGTAACAGCGAGGGTTGCAGGATATCGAGCGACGCAAACCCCAGTCCCTCGAGCTGTTCTTCCATCTCCCCCTTGGTGCGCAGGTAGAAATTGCGCGCCTGCGGATCCGCACCCACGCTCGAGATCACGACGAAGCGCTGCGCCTTGGCCGCCTTGGCAGCGCGCGCAAACGTGAGCACGCAGTCAAGATCGACGGCCCGAAAGCGCTGCTGCGAGCCGGCCTGGCGAATCGTCGTGCCGAGGCAGCACAAGGCGACGTCGCAACTCACGCCCTGCAGCTGCGACTCGAGGCGCTCGAACTGCACGATGCGGTTGGCAAGCCGCGGATGATCGCGTCCCAGCGGGCGCCGCGACACCGCCACCACGCGGCTCACGTCGGGTGCCGCGAGCAGCGCGTCGAGCGTGTACCCACCAGTGAGTCCGCTCGCACCGGCCAGGAGCGCCGTTCTCGCGTCCGGCTCAGCCATCAGATCGGATCGTAGCAGCTGACACTCACGGTCTGTGTCTCCCCGGGAGTAACAGTGATCTCACGGCGCACGTCGCGGTAGCCGACGCGCGAGCCGAGAACGGTGTAGGTGCCGGGCTTGAGCGTGATGTCGCGCCGCTCAAAGCTGCCGAAGCTGCCGACGCTCAGGATCGCCACCTGCGTGACGCTGTCGGAAACCAGGAATACCTGTACCGGTTTGTCGAAGTCCGGCAGCAGAATCTGCAGCCGCGCGATCTGGGAACGCAGCACCGGGCCGGATGGCGTGGTCGCCTGCGCGGTATCGAGCAGCCCGCTCGCCTGCTCGCGCACCTCTGAGGATGTCAGCCGGTCGGGGTGATCAAGCAGCGCCTGCAGCGCGTGGTCCAGGCGCGCACGCGCCCCGGCGCGCACCTTGCCAGCCTGGGCGAACGAGAGCGAGCCGTCCTCGCGCAACGCCGCCGCATACAGCGCCGCGGCTTCGTCCCAGCGTTCCTGCGCCTCGA
>PMHN01000177.1:5941-6062 GCA_003156695.1 Gammaproteobacteria bacterium | reverse complement strand
TCTGGGTGGCGTAGCAGATGTCTTCGCGTCGCGGCGTCGCGAGCTGCGGGAAGCGCCGCCGCAGCGCCGCCACCACTTCCGCCGTGTCATCCACCGACAGCGTCGTCTGGGTCACGAAGGC
>PMHN01000177.1:0-5926 GCA_003156695.1 Gammaproteobacteria bacterium | reverse complement strand
GTCGAAGCGCCCCATCGTGCCTTCAACCTCCGGGTGCCCGGCGTGCCCGATGAGGATGACATCGCGCCCCTCACGGGCGTAGCGCTGCACCTCCATGTGCACCTTGGTCACCAGCGGACAGGTGGCGTTGAACACCGTGAGTGCGCGGCTCCTGGCCTCGTCCTCCACCGCGCTCGAAACCCCGTGCGCGGAAAAGATGACGGTGCCACCGGCGGGCACGTCCGCGAGCTCATCCACGAATACCGCGCCGAGCCCGCGCAACCGCTCCACCACGTGCCGGTTGTGCACTACCTCGTGACGCACGTAGATCGGCGGACCAAACAGCTCCACCGCGCGTTCGACGATGTCGATGGCGCGGTCAACGCCGGCACAGAAGCCGCGCGGATTGGCGAGCAGTACCTGCATCAGGCGCGCACCGGACGCGCGCGGGCGGCGCGGGTCTCGAGCCAGGCGTCGATGAGAAGGATCGCCGCGCCCACCGTGATCGCCGAGTCGGCGATGTTGAAGGCAGGGAAGTAATGGCGTCCCCAGTGCACGTGGATGAAGTCCACAACGCGACCGGTGGTGAGGCGATCGATCATGTTGCCGAGTGCCCCGCCGACGATAAGTGCAAGCCCGCAGGCGAGCAGTGCGTGTGCGCGCGCGCGCAGCCGGCGCATCCAGATAATGAGCGCCACGCTCACAGCGAGCGCCAGGATCACGAACACCCAGCGCTGCCAGCCGGAGGCACCCGACAGGAAACTGAAGGCGGCNNATAGGTCAGTATGATGTCCAGCACCGGCAGCTCGTGCACGCGCTCAAACAGCGCGAAATGGTGCACGATCCATGCCTTGACCACCTGGTCGGCGACGATCACCCCCGCCGCAAGCGGCAGCCAGCGCCAGCCGCTCGAGGTCGCGTTACTCATACATATTTCCTTTGCTCCCCGGGACCTTCGATATTAGTGATGCAACGTCCGCACAGCCCGGGATGCCGCGCGTGCGTGCCCACATCGGCGCGGCGCTGCCAGCAGCGCACGCACTTAGGCTCGGTCGCGGGCCGCGCAGCGATCCACACCCCGGCGCTGCCGGTGTTGGCGGCCGCGACTGCCCCCGGAGGGGCGCTCGCGGCTTCGTGCACTTCGGCGTACGAGGTGATGAAGAGAAATCGCAGTTCCTCGCCTAAAGCGCTAAAGCGCTTGAGCTCCTCCGGACTGCAGTAGAGGTCAACGCGCGCATCAAGCGGGGCGCCAATGGCGCCCGCGTCACGCAGCTTCTCGAGCTCGCGCGTCACATCGCCACGCAGCAGGATCAGCGCCTGCCAGTCGATGGAATCGCCGGCAACCGCCGGAATCTTGTGCCAGGTCTCGTGGAACACCGATTCGCGATGCTCCCCGGGCAGATAGCCCCAGAATTCCTCGGCGGTAAACGACAGGATGGGCGCGAGCCAGCGCACCATGCTCTGTGCGATGTGGAACATGGCGGTCTGCGCCGAGCGGCGCGCGGCACCGGTCGTGGGCGTTGTGTACAGGCGGTCCTTGATGACATCGAGGTAGAAGCCGCCCATATCAACGCTGCAGAAGTTGTGTACTTTCTGGTAGATGAGATGGAAGGTGTACTGGCGATAGGCCTCGAGCACTTCCGCCTGCAGCGCCGCCGTGCGCGCGAGCGCCCAGCGGTCGAGCGCCAGGAGCGACTCCCCCGGCAGCGCGTCGCGCGCCGGATCAAAGCCGTGCAGGTTGCCGAGGAGAAAGCGCAGCGTATTGCGCATGCGGCGGTAGGAGTCCGCCATGCGCTTTAAGATCTCGTCCGACACGCTCATTTCGTTGGCGTAGTCGGTCGCCGAAACCCATAGCCGCAGCACATCCGCGCCCAGGCTGTTCATGACCTTCTGCGGGGCCACGACGTTGCCAAGGGACTTGGACATCTTGCGTCCCCTCTCGTCCACCGCAAAACCATGGGTCAGCACACCGCGATACGGGGCGCGCTCGTACAGCGCTTCGGACAGCAGCAGCGAGCTGTGGAACCAGCCGCGATGCTGGTCCGAGCCTTCGAGGTAGAGCTCCACCGGAGCTTTCACTTCCGGACGCTCCGTGCCCACGCATTCAAACGACATGCCCGAGTCGGCCCACACGTCCATGACGTCGGTGACTTTGTCGTAGCTTTCCGCCTCCTCGCCCAGGAGCTCGCGTGGCTCGAGCGCAAACCAGGCGTCAATCCCGCCCTCCTGCACGCGCGCGGCAACCGCCTCGATGAGCTCGCGTGTGCGCGGATGCAACTCGCCGGTGTGTTTGTGCACGAACAGCGGAATCGGCACGCCCCAGGTGCGCTGGCGCGAGATGCACCAGTCCGGGCGTCCGGCGATCATGCCGGTGATGCGCTGCTCACCCCATGCGGGCGTCCACTCGACACCCTTGATGTCGCGCAGCGTGTGCTCACGCAGGCCCTTTTTGTCCATGCTGATGAACCACTGCGGCGTGGCGCGAAAGATAACCGGCGTCTTGTGCCGCCAGCAGTGCGGATAGCTGTGACGGAAGGGCTCCTGGTGCAGCAGCCGCCCGCCCCGGATGAGCGCCTCGATGATGGCGGGGTTGGCTTCGTCCACCTTCAGGCCGGCGACCAGCGGTGTGCCGGTGAGGAAGCGCCCGTCGTTGCCCACGGGGTTCGTCACCGGCAACCCGTAGCGCTGACCGACGGCGAAGTCCTCCTGGCCGTGGCCGGGTGCGGTATGCACCGCCCCGGTGCCGGCATCGAGCGTGACGTGCTCGCCCAGGATCACCGGCACCTGCCGGCGCTCAAACGGGTGGTTGAGCTTCAGGCCCTCGAGCGCGCGGCCTTCGAACTGCAGCAGCTCTTTCGCGTCGGACATCCCGAAGCGTTGCAGACACGCTGCCGCGAGCTCAGCGGCGAGAATCAGCCGGCGCCGCTTGCCATCGCCTGCGGCTGCATCGATGAGCGCGTAACGAAACTCGCCCCGCAGCGCCACGGCCTGGTTCGCGGGCAGGGTCCACGGCGTCGTCGTCCAGATGACCACCTCAACCGGTGCCGATCCCAGGCGCCCGTCGGCGACCCCGAGACGCGCGGCCAAGGCGGCGAGATCCGCCACACCAAAGGCAACATCGATCGCCGGCGAGGTTTTCTCTTCGTATTCGACCTCGGCCTCCGCGAGCGCCGAACGGCAATCAAGGCACCAGTGCACCGGCTTCACGCCCTTGTACACGTGCCCGTTTTCAATGATGCGGCCGAAAGCGCGCAGCTGCTGCGCCTCGTAGCGCGGCGCCATGGTGAGATACGGGTGATCCCAGTCGCCCAACACGCCGAGCCGCTGGAAATCCGCACGCTGCAGACCGATCTGCTCCTGCGCGTAAGCGCGGCAGGCGGCGCGGAAGGCCTGGGCGTCGAGCTTGCCCCCCGGCCGGCCATATTTCTTCTCCACCTGCAGCTCGATCGGCAGGCCATGACAATCCCAGCCCGGGATGTAGGGCGAGTCGAAGCCATCGAGCGAGCGCGACTTGACGACGATGTCTTTGAGGATCTTGTTGACGGCATGGCCGATGTGGATGACGCCGTTCGCGTACGGCGGCCCGTCGTGCAGCACGAACCGCGGCCGCCCGCGGGCGATTTCCCGCAGCTTCGTATAGGTGCCGCGCTCCTGCCACGCGCGCATCATCGCAGGCTCGCGCTGGGCGAGGTCCGCCTTCATCGGGAAGGCGGTCTGCGGCAGGTTGATGGTGTGCTTGTAGTCAGTCATGTCGATTCATTCAGGATCCGGCGCGCCTCACTCGCATCGCGTTGCATCTGCTGCGTGAGTGCCTCCAGGGTTGCGAAGCACTCCTCGTCGCGGATCTTCGCCGCGAACTCCACTTCGATCTCACGCCCGTACAGGTCGGCGCTGAAATCAAACACATGCGCCTCCAGCAGCGCCTCGGTGCCACCGATGGTGGGCCGCGTGCCGAGGCTCGCCACTGCTGGCAGCGCGCCCGCGGCCACGCCATGCACCCGTACCGCGAAAATTCCGGCGAGCGGCGCACGCCGGCGCTCGAGCGGCAGATTGGCCGTCGGGAATCCCAGCTTCCTTCCCAGGCGCGTCCCGGGCATCACGCGGCCGCGCATCGAATAGGGCCTGCCCAGTAAGCGCCGCGCGGCGGCGAAGTCCGCGCGCGCGAGCGCCGCACGCACGCCGCTGCTGCTGATGCGCTCGCCGCCCTGCGTGACCGGCGGCAGCACTTCGACTTCAAACCCTAAGCGCTTGCCAGCCGCCGCGAGCATGGACGCGGATGCGGCGCCGCCCTTGCCGAAGCAAAAGTCGTGTCCGACTACGACCAGACGTGCCGCCACGTCCCGCGCGAGAAATTCCGCGAACTCTTCCGCCGACAGGTTACGCAAACCCTCGCCGAAGCGCAGCAGCCACGTGTAATCCAGGCGCGACGGCTCCAGAATCCGCCACCGCTCGCGCAGGCTCGTGAGGCGCGCCGGCGGATCGGCGGGCGCGAAATACTCCCGCGGCATGGGCTCGAACGTGAGCAGCACCGCCGGCAGTGCGCGGCGCGCCGCCTGCGCGGCAACCGCCTCGATGAGCGCCTGATGGCCAAGATGCAGGCCGTCGTACGTGCCGATGGTCACCACACATCCGCCGGCGTACGGCCGCGCGGCATGGGTTCCTCGAATGAGCTGCACTTAAATGTGCCTAACTAATTGATCTAAAAAGACTAATTCGCGACCTGGCGCGCTTGCTGCTCTCACGCCGGCTAGTTTATGTGAATGCCCCACCGGCCGCCGCGCCGGAAGCGGTGGCGACGGTTTGACAAGGCCATCATCGATGCGGAAACTACCGGCCCCCGCGAGCCGGGGATGCCTTTAGATACGGATAGATATGGAGATTTCGTGGCCAATACCAAGTCCGCCGAGAAAGCTGCCCGCCAGGCCGAGAAGCACCGCGCGCGCAACGTGGCGCTGCGCTCACGCATGCGCACCGCAGTGCGCAACGTGACGACCGCCATCAGTGGCGGCAATAAGGAAGCGGCCAAGACGAGCTACCAGAAGGCGGTCCCCGTCATCGACTCCCTGGCCGGCAAGCAGATCATCCACCGCAACAAGGCCGCCCGGCACAAGAGCCGCCTGGCAGCCCGCATCCGCGCGATGCAGTGAGGTTTCCGATGAGTGTGAACGACAAGGTGCGCGTGCCGATCCCCGTTGTTCCCGTGCCTCTTAAGCTGCGCCCGGCGGCGCGGCGTCAGCATCTGCTGGAAATGATGCGCGCTCGCGTGCCGCGCGATCGTGTTCCTCCAAGGCAGTCATAACCGCTTCGCATAGCGGTTTCGTTCCCTCACCCGTCGCTCCTGAGATGAGAAAGTGCGGCCCGCGGTAACGCAGGGCCCGCACAATGGCGCGCGCGCGGTTCTGCGCGTCCGCCGGCGGCAAGAGATCGCGCTTGTTGAGCACCAGCCAGCGGGGCTTCGCAGCCAGCTCCTTGTTGAATTTCTTTAGCTCCGCAACGATCGCGCGCGCATCGCGCACCGGGTCTGCATCCGGATCGAGCGGCGCAATGTCCACCAGGTGCAACAGCACCCGGGTGCGCTGCAGGTGCTTGAGGAAGCGGATGCCGAGTCCCGCCCCTTCGGCGGCGCCCTCGATGAGACCGGGAATGTCAGCCATGACGAAGCTGCGATGCTGCCCCACCGCCACGACCCCCAGGTTCGGGTACAGCGTGGTGAATGGATAGTCCGCCACCTTGGGCCGCGCCGCCGACACCGCACGGATGAGCGTGGACTTGCCCGCGTTCGGCAGTCCGAGCAGACCCACGTCGGCGATGACCTTGAGCTCGAATTCCAGCGAGCGCTTCTCGCCAGGCAGGCCCGGGCCAAATTGCCGCGGCGAGCGATTGGTGCTCGACTTGAAGCGCTGGTTGCCCCAGCCGCCCTTGCCGCCGCGCGCCACCAGCAGCTCCG
>PMHN01000230.1:205-3918 GCA_003156695.1 Gammaproteobacteria bacterium | reverse complement strand
CCGGCGCCGTTGACCATGCAGCCGATGGTGCCTTCGAGAGCGACATAGTTGAGGTCGTAACGTGACGCCTCGATCTCCTTGGCGTCCTCCTCGGTCGGATCTCGCAACGCCGCGATATCGGGATGGCGGTAGAGCGCGCTGTCGTCGAAGCCCATCTTGGCGTCTAGACAGATGAGCGCGCTCGCCTTGGTAACCACGAGCGGATTGATCTCGAGGAGAATCATGTCCTTGGCGAGGAACGCCTGGTACAGCTTCGGCAACACGCTTTCGGCCTGCTTGCCCAGCTCGCGGCTAAAGCCGAGCACGTTCGCCACATGGCGGGCGTAGTGCGGCATAAAGCCGGTCTCCGGATCGACCGAGAAAGTCATGATTTTCTCCGGCGTCTTGTGCGCGACCTCTTCGATATCCATGCCGCCCTCGGTCGAGGCCATCACGGTGATGCGCGAGGTCTTGCGGTCGATCAGCATGCCGAGATAGAGCTCGCGCTTGATGTCGCAGCCCTCCTCGACATAGATGCGCTTCACCTCGCGGCCCTTGGGGCCGGTCTGCTTGGTGACGAGCACATGGCCCAGCATCGCGGATGCGGCCTTCGCCACGTCCTCCGGCGATTTGACGATGCGCACACCGCCCTTGCCCTTGGGATCGTCCGCGAAATGCCCGGCGCCGCGGCCGCCGGCATGGATTTGCGCTTTCACCACCCAGACCGGCCCGCCGAGCTCGTTGGCGGCTTTCTCCGCTTCCGCGACGGTGAACGCCGGAATGCCGCGCGGCACCGGCACGCCGGCCGCCGCGAGCGCGAGTTTTCCCTCGTGCTCGGGTAACGTGCGCGCCGCTCCACGGGCGCCGCGCGGCACGCGCAGCTGTACGTGCGCCCCGCGCCGCCAGGTCTCGCCGACCGCGCCGGCAAGGTCGAGCGCCTCGAGCGCTTCGCGCTGACCCTGCAAGGGCACGATACCGTTCGCGAGGCACTGCTCGCGCGTGGCGCGCGGCAGGGACTCGGGGAGCGAGGAAATCACCGCCGCGCGCGTCGCCGCGCCGGGAAGCGCGGCCGCGAATTGTTCGATCACCCTGACATAGGTCGAGGCGTCCGCGCCCGCGGGCGGGCAGTCGACCATGAGAGCGACGGCGTCGAAGCCGGCGCGCTGCACCACGCTGAACATGGCGTGCTGCCGCGGGTAATCGAACCATACGTGCGTGTGAAAATCGAAGGGGTTGGAGATGCGCACGCGCTCGGAGAGGATCTGGCGCAGGCTGGCAGTCGCGGCGTCGGGAATGGACGCGAACTCAAGACCCAGGTGACGCGCGGCATCCGCGGCCATCGCCATGTCGCCGCCCGAGGCACCCATGGCGAGCACGCGCCGGCCGGGCAGCGGGCCGCCGAGGTGAAAGATCTTCAGCGTCTCGCACAGGCTCGCGAGTGATTCGCAACGCGCGATGCCCGCCTGGGTGGAAAACGCATCGAAAGCCGCGTCGACGCCGGCGAGCGCGCCGGTGTGGCTGCGTACCGTGCGTGCCGCCATGTCGGTGCGGCCGCTCTTGATGAGCGCGATCGGTTTGCCCGCCGCGCGGGCCCGGGCGGCCGCCTGTGCAAAACGCGTCGCGTCCTGTACCCCCTCCAGGTAGAGCCCGAAGGCCGTGACGCGCGGATCGTCGCACAGCGCTTCAATCAGGTCCTCGGCCGCCAGGCGGGTCTGGTTGCCGAGCGTCAGCACGCAGCCGATCGGCAGCGAGCGCTCATTGAAGAGCAGGTCGAGCGCCAGTGTGCCGCTCTGGCAGATCAGGGCGACGCCGCGTTCGCGCCGCTCGCCGACCAACTGGTCCGGCCACAGGGCCACGCCATCGAAGAAATTGACGAAGCCGTAGCAGTTGGGACCGAAGAACGGCAGTTCAGCCGCGCCAGCGAGCAGTTCGTGCGTGAGGCGCTCGCCTTCGGCCGAGGCGGTTTCCGAAAAGCCGGCCGTGAAGCACACGAACCCGCCCGCGCCGCGCCGCGCCAGCGCCGCCGCAATTGCCGGCACCTCATGGCTGGGGGCGGCGATGAACGCCGCATCCGGCGCGGCCGGCAACTCGTCCACCGAGCGAAAGTACTGCTGCTCAGGGGAGGAGGAGCGGCTGGGGTGCACGCGCCACAGCGTGCCTGAGTAGCCAATGACGCGGCTCGCGGCTGCCGCCGCATCCGCCCAGGCTCCGCCGATCAGTGCGATGCTGCGCGGTGCCAGCAGCCGCTGCAGGGAGTGTGCGCTCATGCGTGGCGGGTGGTTGCGGGCAGCTCCATCCGCCGTGAGCCGGGTCCGGCCGGCTGCATGCCAGCGCTCGCCGCCTGCAGCTGCGCGATCGCCGCGGCGATCACTGCAGGAAACGGCGTGGTGCCCACGTTCTCGCCCTGCTGGCACACGTGCAGCAACATGGATTCCGCGCTGGCGGCCACGGCTGTGTCCCCGGCGCGCTGCAACTCGAAGGTGGCGTGGATGCGCTTGGCGTCCGCGCCTGCGATCCGCACGCTCACGATGGCCGTGTCGGCCCGCTTCACCTCGTGCAGGTAATGGATGTGCGTTTCCACGGTGTACAAGGTGCAGCCGGTACGCTGCCGGTAAGCCGCGTCCACGCCGATGCGATCCATGAGCGCATCGGTGGCGTGGCTCACGATCAGTCCATAGTACGCATCCCGCAGGTGGCCGTTGTAGTCGATCCACTCCGGCAGGATCGCGGTCTGGTAAAGGGGTATGCCCGCCATGTCAGTGCAGCTGCAGCCGTTCGCGCGCCTGGGCCGGGGTAACAATCCGCGCCCCCATGGCTTCGATGATGGTGCGCGCCTTTGCAACCAGCTGCGCGTTACTCGCATACACCCCGCGGCTCAGGTACAGGTTGTCCTCGAGCCCCACGCGTACGTTGCCACCGAGCAGCACCGACTGGGCCACCCACGGCATCTGCATGCGGCTGATGGCGAACGACCCCCACACGCAGTCTGGCGGCAGCGTGTTGACCATGGCCAGCAGGTGGCCGGTGTCCGCCGGCACGCCCCAGGCAATGCCGGTGCATAGCTGGATCATCGCCGGGGCCGGGATCAGGCCTTCCTTGATCAGCTGCTTTACGAACCACAGATTGCCCGTGTCGAACACTTCCAGTTCCGCCTTCACTTTCAGATCGCGCAGGATGCCTGCGCCCTCACGCACGTAGTCGGGCGTGGAAATGTAGGCGCGGTTGCCGTCGCCGAAGTTGAGCGTGCCGCAATCGATGGTGGCAATGTCCGGGCGGTACACGCCTTCCGCGCACAACTCGATGACATGCCGCATGCGCTCTTCCTGGGTGACGAAGTCAGTGCCGGCGGCGGGCGTATCGGCGAGGCCACGCTTGCCAATGGAGAGGTAGCCGCCCATGCCGCAGGTGAGGTTCACCAGCACATCGACCTTGCTGTCGCGAATGCGCTTGACGACTTCGCGGTAGTGGCGCGTGGCCATGCTGAATTCGCCGCTGTCCGGATCGCGCACGTGGATGTGTACGATCGCGGCCCCGGCGCGCGCCGCCTCGACGGCGGAGGCGGCAATCTGCTCCGGGGTAACCGGGCAGTGGGGGCTCTTGGTGACCTTGGTATCGTCGCCCGTGATGGCGCAGGTGATGATGACGTCGGGGTTCATCGAGGGGCCTCGCCCGCAGCTTGCGACGTGGTAATATTATGACGACAATAATATAACAGGCCGCGGCGGCGCGGCAAG
>PMHN01000230.1:0-188 GCA_003156695.1 Gammaproteobacteria bacterium | reverse complement strand
GCGGCGTTGCTGCTGCGGGTCGCTGAGCGCCTCGATAGCGATGCGGCTGCCTACGCCGCGCTCGAATCGCGTAACACCGGCAAGCCATTGGCGGCCGCGCTCGCCGACGAGCTGCCAGCGATTGCCGACGTATTCCGCTTCTTTGCCGGCGCCTGCCGCGCGCCCAACGGACTTGCCGCCGGGGAGTA
>PMHN01000242.1 GCA_003156695.1 Gammaproteobacteria bacterium | reverse complement strand
CGATTGGGTGCGGATCACGGGCGCCACCAGCCAGCTCTCGGAAGCCAAGATTTTCGTCGACGAGACCCCCGCGCTTAATCCCACCGAACTGCGCGCCCGCGCGCGCCGCGTGAAGCGCGAGCATGGGCTCGATCTCGTGGTGGTGGACTACCTGCAGCTCATGCAGGTGCCCGGCACGCAGGAAAACCGCGCCACGGAAATCGCAGAGATCTCGCGCGGTCTGAAGGTGCTCGCCAAGGAGCTGCAGGTGCCGGTGATCGCACTGTCGCAGCTGAATCGCGCGGTCGAGCAGCGCGAGCACAAGAAGCCGGTCATGTCCGATCTACGTGAATGCGTGACCGGGGACACTCTGGTATGTCTGACCGATGGGCGTCGCGTGCCTATCGGGAGTCTCGTGGGCCAGGAGCCGGAAGTGTGGGCGGTCGACGAGCAGCAGCGGCTGACTCGTGCGCGATCCGACAAGGTCTGGAAAGTGGGATGTCGCCCGGTACTCAAAGTCCAGCTCGCGAGCGGCAGGTCGATTCGGGCGACGCCTGAGCATCGGCTGCTGGCCGGAGCAGGCTGGACCACGGTGGGCGCGCTGCAGGCGGGCGATCGCCTCGCGCTGGCGCGCCGCCTGCCGGAACCTCTCGAGCCGCAGCGCTGGCCGACTCACTGGCTCGTGTTGCTGGGTCATCTGGTCGGTGACGGCAGCTATCTGGTGCACCAGCCGCTGCGTTATACGAGCGCCTCCGAAGAGAACAGCCGCGCCGTGCGTGGCGCCGTCGAAGCGTTCGGATGTCGGGCGACCCGCTACGATGCCCCAGTGGGCAGCTGGCACCAGCTGGTCATCAGCGGCAACGGCAACCGCTGGTCGCCCTTTGGTGTCGGCAAGTGGCTGAAGGATCTCGGCATCTTTGATCAGCGCTCGCACGAAAAGCGCCTGCCCCCGGCAGTGTTCACCCTCGCCAACGATCAGATTGCACTGTTGCTGTGCAACCTGTGGGCGACTGACGGCACGATCAGTCGGCGCAAGGCGGGTCAGGGCTATCCCGAGCAGGTCAACTTCTCCACGTGCAGCGCGCATCTTGCCCAGGACGTTGCGGCGTTGCTGCTGCGTGTTGGCATCGTCGCCCGCATCGGAACAGTTGTCAGCGGCGCGAACCGGCCGCTGTATTCCGTCCATGTCAGCGGCGCCGACGCACAGCGTACTTTCGCTCAGACCGTCGGAGCGCCCCTGTCGACGATTCGAGGCAACACCAACGTCGACAGGCTACCGCTGGAAATGTTTACGGCGATTCAGGCACAGATGCGCGGTACCGCATACGGGGGCTCCTCGCAATTCAGGTTCGCCCCGAGCCGGGCACAGATGGCGAGCTACGCGCAAGCGCTCGACTCCCCAGGGCTTGAGTCCTCGGCTTCCTCAGATCTCTTCTGGGATCGGGTTGTTACGGTCACACCCGACGGCGAGGAGGACGTTTTCGATCTCACGGTGCCCGGCGTGGCCAACTGGCTCGCCGACGGCGTGGTGTCGCATAACAGCGGCGCCCTCGAGCAGGACGCAGACATGATCCTGCTCATTTACCGCGAAGAGGTCTACGACCGCAACACCACCAAGAAGGGCATCGCGGAGATCGATCTCGTCAAACACCGCAACGGTGAGATCGGCATGTTCCTCCTGACCTTCCAGGGGCAGTTCACCCGCTTCGCCAACTTCGCCTCCGATTCATACGCGGAGGGCGTCTTGCGGTGAGCCGGCTCATCCGGGCCGTCATCGATACCCGCGCCCTGCGCCACAACCTCGCACGGATCCGCGAGCGCGCCCACGGTGCGCGCGTGATGGCGGTGGTCAAGGCCAACGCCTACGGGCACGGACTCGTGCCCACCGCGCTGGCGCTCGCCGAGGCCGATGCATTCGCGGTCGCGCGTCTGGAGGAGGGCCTGGCGTTGCGCGCCGCCGGCATCACCCAGCCCATCGTCCTCCTCGAAGGCGTATTCACCGCCGCGCACTTGCTGGAGGCAGCGCGCCATGGATTCGATCTGGTGGTGCACGACGCCCTGCAGATCGAGCTGCTCGAGGAGATGAGCGCAGCGCACCGCTTCGTGCTGTGGATCAAGATCGACACCGGGATGAACCGCCTCGGATTTCCCGTGCACGAGTTCGCTGCGGCGCTCGCGCGGGTGCAGCGCCTGCAACCCGCGCCGCTCGAAATCCGCCTGCTCACCCACCTTGCCTGTGCGGACGAGCGCGACAACGTGGTGACGCGCGAACAGCTGGCGCGCTTTCGCGCCGCGACCGCCGGCCTCGACTACCGCGTCAGCATCGCCAACTCGGCGGGAATTTTTGGGTCAGTGCAGCTCAACTGCGATTGGGTACGGCCGGGGCTGGCGCTCTACGGCGCATCCCCGTTTGCGGACGGCACCGGCAGCGATCTTGGCCTCGAGCCGGTGATGACGCTCGAGACCTCGGTGATCGCGCTGCGGCGCGTCGCGCGCGGTGAACGGGTGGGTTACGGCGGCGCATGGAGCGCTCCGCACGATGCCGTGATCGCAATCGTCGCTGCGGGCTATGGCGATGGGCTGCCGCGCAGCCTGCCTGGCGGCACGCCGGTGCTTCTCAATGGGGAGCGCGCGCCACTGGCCGGACGCGTGTCGATGGACATGATCGGGGTCGACGTCAGCGGGCTCGGCGAGCTGCACGTGGGTACCCCCGCGATCCTCTGGGGGCGCGGACTACCGGTGGAGGAAGTAGCCCGCCACGCGCTCACCATCCCGTACGAACTGCTGTGCAGCGTCAGCCAGCGCGTGCCGCTCGAGCTGCGCTAAGGCTCAGCGCGAGGATTGTCCATGAGTCAGCTGGCGCCGCGTCCTTCGATAGAGTAGCTCTATGGGTCTAATGGGTGCGATCGATTGGATATATAGATGCCGAGGCGCTAGCTTCGCGCCGGAGGGTGAGCCAAATACACAACTCAACCGGAGAGACCCATGGAGACGAAAGTGGATACCCAGACGGCACAAAAAAGTGCGGGCAAGTGCCCGATGTCCCATGGCAGGGGCGCGCGAGGTAATCGTGACTGGTGGCCCGAGCAGCTGAGTCTTGACGGTCTCAAGCAACATGCCCCGCAGTCCAACCCAATGGGCGAGGCGTTCGATTACGCCACTGAATTTAAGAGTCTCGACCCAAACGCCGTGATCAAGGATCTGCTGGCCTTGATGACGGACTCGCAGGAGTGGTGGCCGGCCGACT
>PMHN01000049.1 GCA_003156695.1 Gammaproteobacteria bacterium | reverse complement strand
GTGCAGGAACTCGATCGGGTCCTCGATGGTGACGATGTGATCGGAGGCATTCTCGTTGCGGTAGTTGATCATAGCCGCGAGCGTGGTCGACTTGCCCGAACCGGTCGCGCCCACCATGAGGACCAGGCCGCGCTTCAGCAGGGTCAGCTCGGTGACGACCTCGGGTAATCCCAGCGAGTCCAGCCGCGGCATGTCGGCGGTGATGTAACGCAGCACCATCGCCGGAAAGCCGCGCTGCATGAAGACGTTGATGCGGAAGCGCCCGAGCCCCGGCTCCGAGACGGCGAAGTCGAGCTCCCACTCGCTTTGAAAGTGCGCACACTGCTCAGGCGACATGAGTGCAAAGGCGGTCTGGCGCACCACTTCCGGCGCCAGCACCTGCTTGTTGACGGGCATGATCTGCCCTTCGATCTTGATCTTGATCGGCGCGTTAGAGGTGAAAAACAGGTCCGAAGCCTTCTTCTCCACCATCAGCTTGAACAGCGGCTTGGTGTTGAGCGTCGCGTAGCGGCCGGTAACCGCGGCGGTGAGTGCGTCGGCGCTGATGACCGTGCGTTGCGGTGAGGTTTCGGCGAGCGCGGCGTCGACTCCCTTCGCCACCTTCACAGACTGCGTCCCGATTCTTCCTCGACTATCTTGAGCGCGCCGCCGTCATCGATATTCTTCTGCTCGCGCTTGCTCTCGAGCTTGATGCGCAGGCGCAGCTCGTTCTTCGAGTCGGCGTTGCGCAGCGCATCTTCGTAGGAAATGACTCCGGTCTCGTAGAGCTCGAACAGCGCCTGGTCGAAGGTCTTCATGCCGAGCCGCGTCGAGCGCGACATCACTTCCTTGATCTCGGCTACCTTGCCCTTGAATATCAGGTCCTGGATCAGCGGCGAGTTCAGCATGATTTCCATCGCCGCGATGCGTCCGGCCCCCGACTCACGCGCAATCAGCCGCTGCGAGACCATCGCCCTGATGTTCAGCGACAGGTCCATGAGCAGCTGGTCGCGGCGCTCGTCCGGGAAGAAGTTGATGATGCGGTCGAGCGCCTGGTTGGCGCTGTTGGCGTGCAGGGTCGCGAGCACCAGGTGGCCGGTCTCGGAGAACTGGATGCCGTACTCCATGGTCTCGCGGTCGCGGATCTCACCGATGAGAATGACATCCGGCGCCTGGCGCAGCGTGTTCTTGAGCGCCGCCTGCCAGCTATCGGTGTCCACGCCGACTTCGCGGTGCGTGATCACGCAGCCCTTGTGGGTGTGCACGTATTCGACCGGGTCCTCGATGGTGACGATGTGGCCGCGGGTCTTTTCGTTGCGGTAGCCCACCATGGCGGCGAGCGAGGTCGATTTGCCGGAGCCGGTGCCGCCGACGATGAGTACCAGGCCGCGCTTGGAGAGCGTCACCTCTTTGAGGATTGGCGGCAGCTCCAGCTCCTCGAAGGTGGGAATCTTGGCGTTGATGAGGCGGATGACGCAGCCGGTGGCGCCCTGCTGCACGAAGGCGCTGACACGGAAACGGCCGATGCCCGGCGGCGCAATGGCGAAGTTGCACTCCTTGCTGGAGTCGAATTCCTTGGTCTGCCGGTCGTTCATGATGGCGCGCACCAGCGTCGCGGACTGCTCCACGGTGAGGGCGCGCTCGCTTTGCGGCCGGATCTCACCGTCGACCTTGATGGCCGGCGGAAATCCGGCGGTGATGAACAGGTCGGAGGCCTTCTTCTCGGTCACCCGCCGCAGCAGGTCCTGCATCAGCTTGATGGCTTGATCGCGATCCATTACAAGGCGTCCTTGTTCTGTGCCTTGTAGCGCGCCTCTTCCTTGCTGACAACGCCCTTGGCGACCAGCTCGGTAAGGCATTGATCGAGCGTCTGCATGCCCTGCGCGCCGCCGGTCTGGATGGAAGAATACATCTGCGCGATCTTGCCCTCACGGATGAGGTTGCGGATCGCGGGGGTGCCGATCATGATTTCGTGCGCCGCCACGCGGCCGCCACTGTTTTTCTTCATGAGCGTCTGCGAGACCACCGCGCGCAGCGACTCGGACAGCATCGAGCGCACCATGTCCTTCTCCTCGCCCGGGAAGACGTCGACGATGCGGTCGATGGTCTTGGCGGCGGAACTGGTGTGCAGCGTGCCGAACACCAGGTGGCCGGTTTCGGCGGCCGTGAGCGCCAGGCGAATGGTCTCGAGGTCGCGCATTTCACCCACCAGCACCACGTCCGGATCCTCGCGCAGCGCCGAGCGCAGCGCTTCGCTGAAGCCGAGCGTGTCGCGGTGCACTTCGCGCTGGTTGACGAGGCAGCGCTTGGACTCGTGCACGAACTCGATCGGGTCTTCGATGGTGATGATGTGGTCGGGCCGGTTGTCATTACAGTGATTGACCATGCCGGCGAGCGTCGTGGACTTGCCGGAGCCGGTCGGGCCGGTCACGAGCACCAGTCCCCGCGGCAGCATGCACAGGTCGCGGAAGATCTTCGGCGCCGCCAGCTCATCGAGCGACAGGATCGCCGACGGGATGTTGCGGAACACCGCACCCGCGCCGCGGTTCTGGTTGAAGGCGTTGACGCGAAAGCGCGCCAGCTTCGGAATCTCGAAGGAGAAATCCGTCTCGAAGAACTCTTCGTAGGCCTTGCGCTGCTTGTCATTCATGATGTCGTACACCATGC
>PMHN01000027.1 GCA_003156695.1 Gammaproteobacteria bacterium | reverse complement strand
ATCCTCACCACGCATTACCTGGAGGAGGCGGAGACGCTGTGCCGCAACATCGCCATCATCAATGGAGGGCGCATCGTCGCGCGCGATCGCATGAGCAACCTCCTGCGGCAGCTGCACTTCCAGACCTTCGTGCTCAACCTGCGTGACTCACTCACACAGGCGCCCGCGCTCCCCGGGTACGCACTGCGACTGGTGGATGACCACACGCTGGAAGTCGAAATCTCCAAGGACGAGAACCTCAACGAGGTCTTCGCGCGTCTGTCGGCGCTGCGCATCGAAGTGCTGAGCATGCGCAACAAGGTCAACCGGCTGGAGGAGATATTCATGCGCCTGGTCGAGGGTCGCAGCAGCGCCGCGGATGCCACACGCGCCGCCGCGGCGCTGCCCGTGCAGGCCGGGGCGCTGCGATGAACGCGGTGACGGCTGCCGCCACGCCACCGGTGCGCCTGAACGTGGTGCGCTGGATCGGCTTCAAGACCATCGTCATCCGTGAGTACGGGCGCATCATCCGCATCTGGGGTCAGACGATCGTGCCGGCGGTGGTTACCTCGGTGCTGTATTTCACGATCTTCGGCAGCCTCATCGGACGACGGGTCGGGGTCATGGGCGGCTTCGACTACAAGACGTACATCGCCCCCGGCCTCATCATGCTGGCGGTGATTACCAACTCCTACGGCAACGTCGTGGCCTCGTTCTTCGGCGCCAAGTTCGGCAAGCACGTGGAGGAACTCCTGGTCTCGCCGCTGCCAAACTGGGTGATCGTGGGCGGCTACGCCACCGGCGGAATCGTGCGCGGCGTGCTGGTGGGACTTGCGGTTAGCGTCGTATCGCTGGTGTTCACCCACCTGCACGTGCAACACCCGCTGGTTATCGTGTCGGCGCTGCTTCTGACCTCGCTCACCTTCGCGCTCGGCGGTTTTCTGAATGCGCTGTTTGCCAAGAACTTCGATCAGGTGAACTGGATTCCTGCCTTCGTGCTCACGCCACTCACCTATTTCGGCGGCGTGTTCTACTCGATCAACCTGCTGCCGCAGTGGGCGCGCACCCTGAGTTTCGCCAATCCGATTCTCTACATGGTCAACGCCTTCCGCTTTGGGTTCCTCGGTGTGTCGGACGTCGACGTTGCGGTCGCCTTTGCGCTGATGGCGGCGGCGGCGCTGGTGCTGTTCACCGCGGCCGTCATGCTGATGAACCGGGGCACGGGAATCAGGGAGTGAAGGCGGCTGTGGCGCTGGTGAGCGCACGCGCGGCGCGCGCACTGGATGAGGATCTGCCGCCGCTGCTGGCGGCGTTGCACGAGCGCGGCGTGCGCGCCGAGGTTGCCGACTGGGACGACGCGCAGGTCGAGTGGGCGCAATTCGACGTGGCGCTGTTGCGCTCCACCTGGGACTACACCGAGCGCCTGCCGGAATTTCTCGTCTGGGTTGCGGGCACCGCGACGCGCACGCGACTCGTGAATCGCGAGTCCGTGGTGCGCTGGAACGCCGACAAACACTACCTGCGCGAACTCGCCATGGCGGGACTGCCCGTGGTCGCGAGCACCTTTGCGGAAGCCGGCGCGGATCCGGCGGCGGTGCTGGCGGAGTTCCTCGCGCGCGAGGCCTGCGCCGAGTTCGTGGTGAAGCCGGCGGTGGGGGCGGGCTCGCGCGACACACGCCGCCACGCGCGCGCGGCACAGCCTGCGGCGCTCTCGCACCTGCGGCAGCTCCTCGACGCCGGGCGCTGCGTATTGCTGCAGCCCTACCTGCCGGCGGTGGATACCTCAGGCGAGACCGCGCTCATTTACATCGACGGGCGGTTCAGCCACGCGATCCGCAAGGGTGCGCTGCTGCCCCCCGGGGCGCCGGCCACCCGCGCGCTGTTCGCACCCGAGGCGATCAGCGCCCGCGCACCTGAGCGCGATGAACTCGAGGTGGCGCAGCGTGTGCTCGCGGCGCTGCCTTTTGAGACCTTGACTTACGCGCGCGTTGATCTCATCCGCGACGAGGCGCACGCCCCACGGCTGCTGGAGCTCGAGCTCATCGAGCCGTCCCTGTTCTTTGCGCACGCCCCGCAAGCCGCGCAGCGCCTGGCCGCCGCGACGCTCGCGCTGCTGTGAAGCCGCCTGAGCCGGCCCCCGCCGCCGGCAGATCGTCGACCTATGTGATGTAGCGCACACAAAAGGCCGCCTAAGTCCTTGTAGAAACAAATCTTTCACATTCCCGTCACGGGTCTGACGCGCGCAGATCCGAGACTGCGTGTGGCTGATACGGCCGTCGCACGGGGGCTTGTACCCATGAAAGCGACCGGAATCAACACGGTCATCGCGCGCTTTGACGCTGCGGAATACGGCCTGTGCCGCAGGCTGAACCGCGGTGCGTCGTTCGCAGTTCCGCGCCGGGTATTCCAGATTGCGAGCCGTCTGGGCGACGGGCTGGCCTGGTGCGCACTCATCCTGGTGCTGCCGCTTCTCTACGGGCGCGCCGCGGTGAAGCCGGCGATCGTCATGGCGCTGACGGGCGCACTCGGGGTGCTCCTGTACGCGCTGCTGAAACGCACGTTCGTGCGCGAGCGTCCGTTCATTACGCACGCGAGCATCGACCGCGGCGCGGCGCCCCTGGATCGCTACAGCTTCCCCTCCGGTCACACGCTGCACGCCGTGTCGTTCACCTGGCAGGCGTGCGCGCACTTTCCCGAACTCGCGTGGGTGTTGGTGCCGCTGGCGGCGCTCATCGCCTGCTCGCGGGTGGTGCTCGGTCTGCACTACCCCTCGGACGTGGTGGCGGGGGCGGCTATCGGCGCGGCGCTCGCTGAACTTGGCACCTCGCTGGCTTAGGATCACACTGATGCAAGCTCTTACCGTGACCGCGTACCCGACGCGTGCTGCTGCCTGACCGCGTGCGGGTACTGTTCATTTCCGACGTCTACTTTCCGCGTGTCAACGGCGTCTCCACTTCCATCCGCACCTTCCGCGCGGATCTCGCCAACGAGGGCGTGGAGACGACCCTGGTCGCACCGCGCTACGCAGATGCCGAGGGGGAGGAGCCCGAGGTCCTGCGGGTGAGCGCGGCAGGCGTGCCGCGTGACCCGGAGGATCGGCGTATGCGCTGGGGGCCGCTCACCCGCACGCTCGATGCGCTGCCGCACGCGGACTTCGACCTGGTGCATATCCACACACCGTTCGTCGCGCACTACGCCGGCACGCGCTTCGCCCGCCGTGCCGGCATTCCGTGCGTGGCGACCTATCACACTTTTTTTGAGGAGTACCTGCACCACTACCTGCCGGTGTTGCCGCGGCGCGCAGGCAGGGTGCTGGCACGCAGCTTCACCCGCTCGCAATGCGCGCAGGTGCAGGCGCTGATCGCCCCGTCCGAGCCGATGCGCGCGGTGCTGGGCGGATACGGGGTAAAGACACCCATCCACGTGCTGCCTACGGGGCTCGCCGCGGACCGCTTTCGTGCCGGTGACGGCAGAGGCTTTCGTGCGCGCGAAGGACTTGCCGCCGACCGTCCGCTCGTGACTTACGTCGGCCGGGTCGCACACGAAAAGAACATCGGCTTTCTGGTGCGCGTGTTCGCACAGGTGCTCGCAGCCGTGCCGCGGGCAATGCTCGTGATCGCAGGCGAAGGTCCGGCGCGCGAGTCACTGCGTGCCCAGGTGGCGGCGCTCGGGCTCACCCGCCAGGTGCACTTCGCGGGCTACCTCGAGCGCGACACACAACTGCTCGACTGTTACGCAGCGGCGGATGCGTTCGTGTTTGCCTCGCGCACCGAGACCCAGGGACTGGTGCTGCTCGAGGCCATGGCACAAGGTGCGCCGGTGGTTTCGACGGCCGAGCTCGGCACCCGCTCGATCCTGCTGCCCGAATCCGGAGCCGTGGTCGTGCCCGAAGAGCGCGCTGCGTTCGCGGCCGCGGTGATCCGGGTTCTCAGCGAGCCGGGCTTGCGTGACGAGCTTGCCACCCGCGGCCGCGCCTACGCGCGTACCTGGTCTTCGGCGGTGATGGCGCGGCGCCTCAAGGGCCTGTACGCGCAGCTGCTCATCGCGCCACACACTGTCCGCGCCAGCGCCTGAAGGCGGTTATGTCTTTGGGGCGCGACGCCTTCGACCCCGCAGGGTTCTGAGCTACACTTTCGAACCCTGCGGGATTGCGGGTGTTGGGGGTGTGGGCATGGGCGCAAAGCGGGCGCTGATTGTCGATGATTCGAAGTCGGCGCGCGTATTTCTCGCCCGGGTCCTGGAGAATTACGACATCGATGTCGACAGCGCCGAGAGCGCTGAGGCGGCGATTGAGTACCTCACCAGCAACCGCCCCGATGTGATCTTCATGGATCACCTCATGCCGGGCATGGACGGCTTGCAGGCCGTGCAGGCCATCAAGAACGATCCGCGCACCGCGACCATTCCGATCATGATGTACACCTCCCAGGAAGGGGAGCTGTACCTGGGCCAGGCGCGCGCGCTCGGCGCGGTGGGCGTGCTGCCCAAGCAGATCAAACCCACCGACGTTTCCAAGGTGCTGTACCAGCTGCACCTGGTTCCGGATCGGCGTAATGCGGAACAGGGGTCCTTCACGCCCATCAACCTGCGCGTCGAGGGCGTGGCGGACACCCCCGGCGCGGTGATTTCCAAGGCGCTCACCGAGAGCGCATTGCGCGAGCATTTCGCGGACTTGCGACGCGCGCTGGTCGCCGGCATCGACACGCAGACCGATCGCATCACCGCCGAGGTGCGGGCGCTGCTGCTTGAGTCACTGCCACCCACCCCGCCCGCGCGCGCCATCCCGCCCTGGGCCTGGCTGGTGGCCGCGACGCTCCTGGCCATAGGACTGGCGGGCGCCACCGCGTGGTGGCGCAGCGCGAAGCTGCTCGAGGCGGTGCGGGCCGAGCTCACACAGTCCGAAGTCGGCGCGCCAACCATCGGCGCGGCCGGCGGTGTCGCGGACGCGGCGAGTGACACGGCTGCGGCTGAGACGGTGCCGCCGCCAGGGACCCCGCCACCTGCGGAGAGCAGGCCCATTGTCGTGCCGGTCCCCTACGGCGCGGATGCACTCGGTGGCGCGCGGCTGGAGATCATCCGCCGGCTGCTCGATCGGCTGACGCAGCAGAAGGTCGCAGGGGTGGTGGATGTCAGGGCGTTCGCCGGACGCTTCTGCCTGAGCGGCAACGCCGTGGACGGATTTGCGGTGCCGCCGGATGAGATGCCGTTTGCGAAGTGCGATGCGGTCGGCAACCCGGCCGATGATGCGCTGTCGCCCA
>PMHN01000024.1 GCA_003156695.1 Gammaproteobacteria bacterium | reverse complement strand
AGCCGACGGCGCCGAAGTCACCGACGTTGGCGTAATACGGCCCCTTGGTGTAGGTGATCTCCTCCGCAAGCTCCGGGACCATGAAATTGAGGTCTGTATAACCCTGGCCGTGCGCATGCGTCGGCTGGTTGATCGGCATGCCGTCGACGTAGGTCTCAAGATCCGTACCGTGATCCAGGTTGTAACCGCGCATCAGGTATTCGTTGGCCTTACCCTCGCCGCTGTGTAGCGTCACGATTAGGCCGGGTACGGTTTCCAGCAACTGCCCCGGACGGTATTGCGGCGTCAGCTGCAGCTCCTGGTCTGCGACCACCCCTTCACTGGCGGTCGACGCCGTGCCGAGGAGCTCCCGGCGCGCGGCGGTCACCACCACCTCCTCCAACGGGGTCGCATCGCTGGCCGCTGCGTCCGTGCTGGTGTCAGCCTCCCCCGCGAGCGCGCTCTGCGCCGTGATTGAGGCACTGCCGGCGCCGATCAGGAGCGCGCCAACCATGGCTCGTCGGCCGCAGATCTGCACTATCGGCACTCCCCTGAGCGATTGCTGCAGGATCTATTTACGTGGGCGGAGTAACGATGGATGCAGCCGGTGCGAACCAACCGGGGTCTGCTGGCGTGTGATTGGCGTGATCAGCCCCATACGGGCGCCGCTTCGCGATCGTTAGGCGGCGGCGACCGTTCACGGTGACCTCTTTCCGGCGCTGCCCTGCATCCGCCGGCGGGTCCAGTCCGTATTCACACGGGAAGAAGTCAAATCACCCTACTTTCAGATGGAGGAATTATGAGAAGCATACTGCGGGCGCCTCGCCTGGCGCGGCTGAATGGGCCGTTGCTGGTCGCTACGGCTGCCTTGACGCTCCTGGCAGGCGCCGCTGCGCAAGCCTCGAGCCACCGGGAAGCGCCGTTCATTACGACCCACCCGAAGGTCGACGGCACAGACTTCTACATGTTCAACAGTTACGAGCCGGGTCGGGCCGGGTTTGTAACGCTGATCGCGAACTACCAGCCTTTCGAGGACCCACAGGGCGGTCCGAACTACTACACGATGGACCCGAACGCCTTGTATGAAATACTCATTGACAACAATGGCGCCGGGAAGGAAGACCTGACCTTTCAGTTCCGCTTCAAGGTCGCCGACAGTGGCCTGGCGGTGACAGCCGGCGGAAAGTCGATTCCCGTTCCGCTCAGCAACATCGGCCCCCTGAGCGCCAGCAGCACCGCCGCGCAGAACGTCATCGAGAGCTACACGGTGACTTTGGTGCGGGGTGATCGTCGCATGGGCCAGGCAGCGCAGATCACCAATGCGGCGACCGGCAGCACGACCTTCGCCAAGCCCTTCGACAACATTGGCGCGAAGTCGATTCCGAACTACGCCGCGTACGCCAATAACTTCATCTACAACATCAACATCCCCGGATGCAGCACGCCGGGCCGGATGTTCGTCGGGCAGCGCAAGGACCCCTTTGTCGTGAACCTCGGCGAGACCTTTGACCTGGTCAACATCAAGTACCCGGTGCAAGAGCTCGCTCCTCCCGGAGTCAACGCGCGCCAGCTCGCACCCAACTCCGTGGGCGGGTACAACGTGACGTCGCTGGTGCTGGAAGTGGCCGCTTCCTGCCTCACCAGCGGCAGTGACCCGGTGATTGGCGGTTGGACCACCGCAAGCATCCGCCAGACGCACGTGGTCAATTCCCAACCCCAGAGCGCCAACAGCGTCGCGAGCGTCGGCGCGGTAACGCAACCTACCGGCGCCTCGATCGAGGGCGGAGCCTGGACACAGGTGTCGCGTCTGGGGATGCCGCTGGTCAACGAAGTCGTCATCGGTCTCCCCGACAAGGACCGCTTCAACGCCTCCGAGCCGAAAAACGATGGACAGTTCGCGGATTACGTGACCAACCCCGCGCTGCCAGTGCTGCTGCAGGTTCTGTTTGGGCCGGAGGGTGTCAGAGCCCCGAATGTCTATCCCCGTACCGATCTGGTGGCCGCGTTTCTGACTGGCATCAAGGGACTGAACCAGCCCGCACAGGTCACCCCGGCCGAAGAGTTGCGCCTCAATACCAGCATCCCGCCGACCGCGGTTGCCTCGCAGAATGATCTTGGCGTGATCGGCGGCGACCTGGGTGGCTTCCCGAATGGCCGACGCCCGATCGATGACGTGGTGACCATCGAACTGCGCGTGGCGATGGGCATATTGCTTTCGCCCTTCAACGGCAGCGCAGCGGATCCGGACCCCTCATCGGATGCTTCGCGTCAGCTTCAGTACACGGACGGTGTGGAGCCAATCCCGACGGACTACATGACGGTCTTCCCGTACGTCAACACACCGCTCGGTGGCTCTCCCACCAGCGCTAACGACTAAAGGAAGACGACCATGAAACACAGACTGGTTATCGTCGGTTTGGCAGCCATCGTTGCCGGTTCGCTAAATGCCTGCGGCGGCAGTGACGGAGCAGGCTCGACGGCGTCGCCGAGCACCGTTCAGGCACTGGATACCGCGCAGGTCCTGGCCCAGTCGCGGGAAACCTCCGAGACCACCTACCCGTATCCGGTCAATTTCGGGGTGGTGTTTCTCACCGATACCAGCGACTTCACCGATCCCTACATCATCCCCGGGACCTGAGCCGTCATGCTGCAGGCGATGGTGCACGGCGCCAGCCGCCCTCAAATCAATCGAGGGCGGCTGGCGTTTGCGGTGCTGCTCACAATCGCAGGGATAGCAGCAGCCGCGGCAACTCCGTACATCCCGGGTCATGACGACGAGGTTCTGGCCCGTCTGCCTGCCGGCGCCACGCACACCAGCGTGCCGATTCGCCAGCAGGCCGGCGCACGGCTGGACGTGGCGCTGCCACTGGCGCAGTACTACATCTCCCAGGCACGCGCCACCGGCGATCTGCGCTTTCTTGGCTATGCCGAGGCGGTCCTGAAGCGCTGGAGCAGACAGTCACCGCCAAATCCGGACGTGTTGGTGCTGGAGGCGACCATTCTGCAGAGCCGTCACGCCTTCGATGCTGCCCTCGGCGAGCTCGATGAGGCGCTGCGGGCTCGACCCGACGACGCCCAGGCGTGGCTGACGCGCTCGACCGTGCTGCGAGTACTGGGCCGCTACGGCGAGGCGGCCACCGCCTGTGAGCAGTTTGCACGCCGTGCCGATGCGGGCGTGAGCCTGATCTGCGAACAAAGCATCCAGGGCCTGGCGGGCCATCTCGAGACCGCTTACGCGACACTTGCCGCACTGTCGACCCAGGGCATGCTGGATCCGGAGCGGGCGTGGCGTGATTCGGAACTGGGTGAGATGGCCGTGCGCCTCGGACGCGCCCCCGATGCCGAACACTGGTTTCTTAATGCACTGGCTCGCAGCCCACATGATTTCTACGTCAGGGCTGCCCTTGCAGACTTACTGTTGCGCCAACATCGCAGCGCCGAAGTGCTCGCGCTTCTGCAGGGACAGGAGAGCATTGAACCGCTGCTACTGCGTCTGGCGATCGCGCAGAAGCAGCAGAGCGATCCGGGGCTCGCCCGCAGTGCCGAGCTGTTGCAGACCGCCTTTGCGACCGAAGCCGAGCGTGGCGAGCCCGTGCACCGCCGTGAGCAAGCGCGGTTCTTGCTTGAAGTGCAGGATCGCCCGCAGGACGCGCTCACCGTGGCGCTCGCCAACTGGGCCGTGCAGCGCGAACCGGATGACGCTCTGGTTCTGGTCAATGCCGCCCGTGCCGCAGGCGCGCCTGCGCGGGCAGAGCCGGCGCTGGAGTTTGCCCGCGCGCAGGGGCTGCGTGATGTGCGTCTGGCGGCCGCCACCGGCGCGCATTCATGAAGACGTTCAGAATCCTTCTGGCATTGCTGTCGCTCGCTGCGGCGATGAGTGCCCACGCGCACGTCGCCAGCAGCGGCTTTTTGAGCGTGCGGGTCGAGGGCGCGCGGGTGGACGGGGCGCTGGAGCTCGCCGTGCGGGATGGCGAAATCGCCGTCGGCCTGGACAGCAACCACGATGGCAAGGTCACCTGGGGCGAGGTGCGCGCCGCGCAGGGTGCGCTCGTGCTTTACCTGCGCGAGCACCTGCAGCTGGCCGGCCCCGAGGGAGGCTGCGCGCTGCGCTTCGGGGCGGTGCAGATCAATGAACGCGTCGACGGCAATTACCTCTGGCAGCCATTCACGGCCGTGTGCCCCGCCGCACTGCATCGGCTCACCATCGACTACCGGATTCTGGACGAGGAAGACCCTTCGCATCGCGGCCTGCTGACGCTGAACGCGCAGGGCGTAGCGCAAACCGCGGTGCTTGGCGGGGCACGCAGTCTGCAGAGCTTTGATCTGAGCCACCCTTCCGTGTGGTACGCGTTCGTTGAGTATCTGCAGGCCGGGATCTGGCACATCTGGAGCGGCATCGATCACCTGTTGTTTCTGCTCTCGCTGCTGTTGCCCGCGGTTCTGGTGCGCCGCGATCATCGCTGGCGGGCGGTACCGCAAGCAGCTCCTGCGTTACTCAACATCTTCAAGGTCGTGACGGCCTTTACGCTGGCGCACTCGATTACCCTCTCGCTGGCTGCCTTCGACATCATCCGCTTACCCAGTCGGCTGACGGAGTCGGTGATCGCCGCCTCGATCGTGGTCGCGGCTCTGAACAACGTCTTTCCGCTGGTGACCGAGGCACGCTGGCGCATCGCCTTTGCGTTCGGGTTGCTGCACGGCTTCGGGTTTGCGGCGGTGCTGTCCGAAATGGGCCTGCCTCGCGGGGCGCGCCTGGTGTCACTGGTGGCCTTCAACCTCGGCGTGGAAGCCGGTCAGCTGGCCGTAGTCCTGGCCATCATGCCGATCGCATATCTGCTGCGCTCCACGCGTTTCTACCAGGGCGCCCTGATGCCCTGGGGATCCACGGCAATCGCCGGACTTGCGCTGGTGTGGCTGATCCAGCGCGCCACGGGCTAGCGCTTACTCCTTATTAAGGATTAACGTGGCATCCGTTGCGCCGCAGTCGCCACCCAAGGCGAGTGAGACCGGCGTCCCACATTCTGTCAAATCTCAATGTCTTACAGGCTATTTGACATAGGCCTGTGAAGGCCATCCAGCCCCCCGTGAGCCCGAATTACCGACTATCTGCAGTCGTTATTGGCTGACTGGGGGTCCCCGACTCAACTACGCGGAACTCTTTGTTTCCGGTGTTGTGTCGGAACGGCAAATCGCACCGTGTTCAAGAGGAGCTTCTACCGGAGTGGGTGGGCACGTGCCATCGGCGCGCTGCTTCTGTACGCGAGCGCCAGTCCCCTGCTGGCCGCGACGTGCGCCCAGGCAACCAGTGCGGGAACTGCGCCGGCAGACTGGGCTACGTACTGCTGGCTCGACTTCAGCACCTACAACGACACGCTGGCGCGATCCGCGGGCGGTCAGGCGTTCACGTTTACGCTCGCGGATGGCTCAACTCTGAGCTTTGTTGCGACGGTTGCTTCCACAGCCACCACCGCACTGGTAGCCGTCCCCACGCCTTCGTGGACGGGGGCGGCGATCGGTAACACCGCATTCCTCGGCATCCCCGGCAAGCCGGTTCTCTACACGGCGACCAACGGTTCGACGGTCACCGTCACCTTCTCTTCCATTTCACTGACGCCACCGCCGGGTGTTACCGCTGGAGCGACCTATTCGTTTGTCGCGGCGGATGGCGAATCGACCAACCAGGGAGAGTCGCTGGCGTGGACGACGAATGGCGCTAACTGGCTTCTCCTCGACCAGGTACCGCCGATCACCGGCAACACCTACCCCACGGTCACGAATGGCGGGACAACCTTCACGGAAACCGGAGTTGCCGGCACGGTCGGCGCTTACATCGTTGGCTCGATAAACCCGACCCAGGTCACCACGACGATGGTCGCCGGTGGCTTGCAAGGGTCGATGTTCGCGGTGAGGTACTCGACTATCGCCCTCAACAAGACGCTGGTTGGAGGCCGCGCCAATCCGGCGGACCAGTTCACCTACAAGATAGCGGCAACTGCCTCCGGCACGACTCTCGGCAGCGCCACGTCCAGTGGCACCGGTAACGGGCCGTTTAGCCCGAGCTCTTCGTTCCTCACGACGCCGCAGTCTCTGACCATCAGCGAAGTCATGGCTGCGGGCAGCGTCAGCACGCTGGCGAGTTACAGCCCGAGCCTCACATGTACCAATGCGACCAGCGGTTCCCCAACGCCGCTGCCAACGAATCTTGCCGCCACTTCCTACGTGATTCCCTCGATCGCCTTCGGCGACGACATCTCGTGCATGTTCACCAACACGAAGGTGAACGCAGTGCTGTCGGTGACGAAGTCGGTGCCCTCGCCCGCGCTGAAGGTCGGTGTCAATTCGGTATACACGCTGACGGTTGCGAATGCAGGTCCTGGCGCTGTCACCACGGCGCAAGTGAAGGATCAGCTGCCTTCGAACCTCACTTTTGTCTCGGCTGCCGGTACTAACTGGACCTGCACTGCTGCCGGGTCGCTGATCACCTGTGCGTTCGCCGGCGGAACGATCGCCGCGGGCGCGACGTCGACTATTGCCGTCACGGTAAGCGCACCGGCGGCCGCGGCCGGTGCCAGCGACACCAACTACGCATCCATCGACCCAACGGGCGGCAGTGCCGCACCGACCCCGGGACCCACTTGTGCGCCTGCAGCTTCGTGCGCCAGCTCCGGGCCAAACACGGTCATCTACATCAACGCGGTGGCGGCGAGCGGCACGGCGATTGCCGGCACCGCGTCAACGCCCATTGCCAACGTCACCGCCAACGATACTGTGAACGGAGCCAGCGTGACACTGGGCGGCGCTGGCAACGCGACGATCAGCCAGTCCGGTAGCTGGCCCGCGGGCATCGCGCTCAACCTCAACACGGGCGCGATTACCACGACCGCAGCGCTGCCGCCGGGCACGTATTCGCTCACCTATCAGCTGTGCGATCACGCCACGCCGGCGAATTGCGCGACCGCGGTCGACACCGTCACGGTGACTGCCTCGATCATCGCAGTGGCTGCATCGGGCACCGCGGCGGCGGGTGCCGGCTCGACACCGATACCAAACGTGGCCGCCAACGATACGGTCAACGGCGCCGCGGCGTCCCTCGGCGCTGGCGGCAATGCCACTGTCGCGCAGTCCGGCACCTGGCCTGCCGGCATCGCGCTCAACCT
Source organism: Gammaproteobacteria bacterium (assembly GCA_003156695.1). Taxonomy (GTDB): domain Bacteria; phylum Pseudomonadota; class Gammaproteobacteria; order Steroidobacterales; family Steroidobacteraceae; genus 13-2-20CM-66-19. The sequence goes on along the minus strand of PMHN01000024.1, from coordinate 5 downwards.
CAACA
>PMHN01000340.1 GCA_003156695.1 Gammaproteobacteria bacterium | reverse complement strand
CGGTGGTGGCGTACCAGGTGTCGGGCGAGTTCAGCCTCATCAAGGCCGCCGCCGCGCGCGGCTGGATTGACGAGCGTGCCGCGGTTCTGGAAACCCTCACCGGGATTCGCCGCGCCGGGGCTGACCTCATCATCAGCTACTTCGCGCNNGGTCGAGTGGCTCGATGGGCAGCCGCTATGATCACCTCAGCAGCCGAGCACTCTGTGGATCGGCCGGCGCAGGGGCTGCGGACGTGAAGCCGCAGGCAGGCGCGTTTCTCGCGGCGTGCCGGCGGGAACCCGTCCCGCACCGTCCGATCTGGATCATGCGTCAGGCCGGGCGCTACCTGCCGGAGTATCGGGCGCTGCGCGCCAGGGTGGATTTCGAGGCGCTCACCCGCACCCCTGAGCTCGCCGCGGAAGTGACCCTGCAGCCGCTGCGGCGCTTTGAACTCGACGCCGCCATTCTCTTCAGCGACATCATGACGCCCATACAGGGCATGGGGGTCGAGCTCGCCTTTGAGCCCGGGCCCGTGGTGCGCGAACCCATCCGCACCGATGCGCAGATCGACGCCCTGCCAGCGCTCGTTCCCGAGCGCGATGTGCCGTTTGTGCTGGAGACACTGCGCCTGGTGCGCGCGAACGTACCCCGCGGCGCGCCGGTGATCGGCTTTGCGGGTGGACCGTTTACGCTCCTGTGTTATCTCGTGTGCGGCCGGCCTTCCAAGGAGTTCGCGCCCGCGCGCACGTTCCTGTACGCGCAGCCGGATGCGGCGCAGCGCCTGCTCACGCACCTCGCGGACGCGATGGCGGCTTATCTTCTGGCGCAGGCCGCGGCCGGTGCGCAGGCGCTCATGTTGTTCGAGTCCTGGGCGGGACTCTTAGCGCCACGCGAGTTCACGCGCTTCGCGCTGCCGGCCGTGCGGCGCACGATGACGGCCTTGCGCCGTGCCGGTGTGCCACTCATCTATTACCTGAACCAGGGCTCTTCCCTCATGAGCGCGGTCAGCGATCTAGACGTGGAGGTCATCGGTGTGGACTGGCGTTCGAGTCTGAAGGACGTGCGCCGCACGCTGGGCGAGGGCAAGGCCGTGCAGGGGAATCTCGATCCGGCCGCGCTTTTCGCCCCGCCATCGCAGCTTCAGGGGCATGTCGATGCCGTGCTCGAGGCGGCCGGCCCCGCGCCCGGACACATCTTCAATCTCGGACACGGCATCTGGCCCGAAACCGACCCGGACGCTGTGGCGCGCCTGGTGGACTACGTGCATGAGCGGCGCTGAGACGCGTCCCGGGGAGGAGGGCTTCGCCGGCATTGCGACCGGGGCTTTTCGGGATCTGCAGGCGCGCCTGTGCGCGGCGTTCGAGGCCTTTGAACCCAAGAGCCGCTTTGAGGCGCGCAGCTGGACGAAGCCTGCGGGACACCGCCTGCAGGGAGGCGGCGAATCACGCCTGATGCGCGGGGAGGTGTTCGAAAAAGTGGGCGTCAACGTCAGCCATGTGTGGGGGGTGTTGCCGGTGGAGTCCCGCGGCCAGGTGGCGGGGGCGGACGCTTCCGGTGGCCGCTTCGTCGCCTGCGGCATCTCGCTCGTCGCCCACATGAGCAACCCCTACGTGCCGGCGGTGCACATGAATCTGCGGTACCTCTCGACCAATCGCGCCTGGTTTGGCGGCGGCTCGGATCTCACGCCGACGTTCCCGATTGCCGAAGACACCGGGGCTTTTCATGCCGCGCTGCGCCACGCCTGCGATGCTTACCGACCCGGGGCTTACAAGGAATACAAGGAGTGGTGCGACCGGTATTTCTACCTGCCGCATCGGCAGGAGCCCCGCGGGGTCGGGGGAGTTTTCTTCGATGACCTGGCGAGTGGGGATGCCAGCGCGGACTTTGCGTTCGTGCGCGCCCTGGGGGAGGCGCTCCTTGAGGTGTACCCGCAGATCGTGGCGCGGCGCAAAGACACCCCGTACGACGCGGAAAAGCGCGAGCAGCTGCTCGTAAAGCGCGGACGCTACGTGGAATTCAACCTGGTGTACGACCGCGGGACCCGTTTCGGCTTCAGCACCGATGCGGACCCGGACGCTTACCTGATGAGCTTGCCGCCACTCGTGAAGTGGTGATCGCCTGGGTGTTTGGCCGGTATCGCGGCCGGCTGGTACTTCAGCCAGCTGATGGGCGTGAACCAGAACAACTGTTCCACGTGCAGCGTGGCGGCCCGCCAGTGCTTACCCAGTACCGCCGCCGGGTTTTCCACGGTGAGGCTCTCCAGGGCTTGCGCCCCAGGCTGCCAGATTCGCTGCAGTGCACGGTACGGGTTCATATGTGAGAGAGGATAACCGCCCCGGAGCTCCAGAAAAACCTGTTGCAGATCAGCGACGTTGGGTACTTTCGCGGCTGCGGCTTAAACCCGCATCGCCTCCCCGGTCTCCAAGGGACAGATGACACAGGTCCAGGCACAGCACACGCAGATCGACTGGGAGGCGGGGCTGGTAGTTCGTGCCAGCGGCGGGGATGCCCGTGCCTTTGAGCGGATCTACCGCGAGCACTCGGGGCGTGTTTACGGCCTGTGCCTGCGGATGACCCGGGACCCGCAGATTGCGGAGGACTGTACGCAGGAGACGTTCATCAATGCATGGAAGGCGCTGGCCCGGTTCGAGACGCGCAGCTCCCTCGGGACTTGGCTGCATCGGATCGCGGTGAATGCCTGCCTCGCAAAGCGCCGCAAGGGGGCGCGCGAGGAACCCCTGCCGGACGACGAGGACGGCGGGGGCGCAGATTGGACACTGGAGACGCCGGTGGAAGTACGGGAAATCGAAGCTGCAATTGACGCGCTGCCGGACGGCGCGCGCGATGCGCTCGTGCTGCACGCCCTGTACGGCTATTCGCATGATGAGGCGGCGCAGATGCTCGGACTCGCCGAAGGCACCTGCAAGGCGCAGCTGCATCGGGCACGGCGCCTGCTGCGCGACAGATTGGGAATGGGGGTGGGCACAGCATGAAGATCAAGTCGCTTGGCGAGCTGCCACAGGACATCGCGCCCACGCGCGACCTGTGGCCGCAGATTGCTGCGCAGATCGCCCCATCAGCGCATCCCACACGGCTGGCCGTGACGAAAATGACTCCAGCGGCCGCGCGCACGGCGCGGCTGCGCTGGTTTGCGGCGGCGGCGGCGCTGGCCTGCCTTGCGATCGGCATGTGGATCGATCGGAGTCTCCTGCCGCTTCGCACCACGAACGAAGGCGCCGCGCTGTCAGTCAGCACAGCGACACCCAGTGCTCCCGCAAGCCTGGACGTAGCCTACGTGTCTGACCCGCGTTACCAGCGCCAGCGCGCCGCCCTCCTGAAGACGCTGCAGGCGCAGCTGAATACCTTGCCGCCGGTGACGCGTACCAAGGTACTCGCGAGCCTCGCCACCATCGGCAAGGCCAAAAAGGATCTGGAGGACGCGCTCGGCAAGGACCCCGGCAATGCGTTGCTGCAGGAATTACTCGTCAACACTTACCAGGATGAAATGCGCGTCCTCACGGATGTGCACAGCGCCAGCAATGCTGGCGAGGGGATCTGAATATGCGTACCGTTTCAACGACTGTGGTGTGGATGGCGCTGTGCATGAGCGCCACCGGCACTGCCTCGGCCGACGACAGGACTTTCGACCGCCAGGTGGCAGCGGAACCGAAGGGCATCGTGGACATCTCCAACGTCGCCGGCTCCATTGAAGTGAGTGGCTGGGACCGCAACGAGGTCAGCGTGCACGGCGAGCTGGGCGACGGCGTCGAGCGCGTGGACATGATCAGCCAGCCCGGACATACGAGCATCAAGGTCGTGCTGCCCAACACTCCGGGCCGCCACCGCGGTGGGGATGCGGATCTGAAGGTACAGATTCCGCAAGGCAGCGAGCTGGATGTCTCGGCGGTGAGCGCCGATGTCAGGGCGAAGAACGTGCAGGGCGCACAGCGCCTGCAGAGCGTCAGCGGGGAAGTGAGCGCGGAGCTCGCGGGGGCGGACGCGGAAGTGAAGAATGTCAGCGGCGATATCACTCTGCAGGGTCACGGCCAGCCTGCGGGCGTGCATGTCAGCACGGTGAGCGGGGACGTGCGGATTGAGCACGCCGCCGGGGACCTGGAGGTGAGCACGGTTAGCGGCGAGGTGAAGGGCTCGCTCGACGGCGCACACTCGTTGCGCGCGCGCAGCACCTCGGGGGATGTGACGTTCGTGGGCAAGCTCACGCGCAACGTCACCGTCGATGTGGAGTCCGTGAGCGGGGAGCTCACGCTGAAGGCGGCCGCCGACGGCGGGTATGCCTACGAGCTCACAAGTTTCAGCGGCGACATCGATAACTGCTTCGGCGTACAGGCGCAACGCAGCAGTCAATATGGACCCGGGAGCTCGCTGCGGGGCACGCGCGGTGATGGCAGCGGCCACGTGCACATGAGAAGCATGAGCGGTGAGCTCATGCTGTGCGACAAGTGATTTAGCGGACGGTGAGCCGCGAGCGGGGACGCCCGGTAGAATGCACCGGGTGCTGCCTCCTGAATCCCCGCTTGCCCCCGCACTGATTGCCTGGCAGGCGCGCGCCGGCCGGCATCATCTCCCCTGGCAGCATGAGCGCACTGCCTACCGCGTGTGGGTATCGGAGATCATGCTGCAACAGACCCAGGTCGCCACGGTGACCCCGTACTACCAGCGTTTCATGGCGCGCTTCCCTGATCTGCGCTCGCTCGCGGATGCGCCCCTGGATGAAGTGCTGCACCTGTGGTCGGGGCTCGGGTATTACGCGCGGGCGCGCCACCTGCACCGCGCCGCGCGCCTCATCCGCGATGACTTCGCGGGCGAGTTTCCGCCCGAGTTCGCGGCGGTTGCTTCGCTCCCCGGTATCGGCCGCTCCACCGCGGGGGCGATTCTCGCCTTAAGCTGTGGGGCGCGCTTGCCGATACTCGATGGCAACGTGCGGCGCGTGTTGTCGCGTTACTTCGGGGTGGCGACTCCCCCGGGCGAACCTGCGACGCTCGAGCGGCTCTGGGAGCTGTCGGAAGTCTGTACCCCGCACACACAGCTCGCCGAGTACACACAGGCGATCATGGACCTGGGCGCGACAGTGTGCGTGCGGCGCGCGCCGCTGTGCGCGCAGTGCCCGCTGTCGGGCGACTGCGTCGCGTGGCAAACCCAGCGCCAGCACGAGCTACCCGCGAGCCGCAAAGCGCCTGCGCGGCCGACGCGGCGCGCAATCATGGTCGTAGCCATGAGTGATGAGGGCAGCGTGCTTCTTGAGCGCCGGCCGGACAGGGGTGTGTGGGGAGGTCTGTGGTCGCTCCCCCAGTTCGAGAGTGACGATGCCGCCCGCGCCTACATCGGCCAGGCGCTGCAGCCGGTGCGCTCAGCNNCGAACCCGTCGAACACGCGTTTACGCATTTCAACCTCGTCATGACGCCACTGCTGGTGCGTTGTGCCAGCGAGTCCGCGGTCATGGAGGAGGGGTCGACCCTCTGGTATAACCTTAAGGTGCCGGCGCGCGTGGGTTTACCGGCGCCGATCCGGACTCTGCTCCAACGCGTAGCGGGCGAAACTTAAGTTATGTCACGCATGGTTCAATGTGTACTGCTCAAGCGCGAGGCGCCGGGGCTCGATCGCGTCCCGTACCCGGGGGAACTCGGCCGGCGCATCTACGAGGGTGTATCCAGGGAAGCCTGGGCGAGTTGGCTGAAGCACCAGACGATGCTCATCAACGAGTACCGCCTGACGCCGATCGAACCCAAGGCGCGCAAGTTCCTCGAGGCGGAGATGGAGAAGTTCTTCTTCGGCGCGGGATCGCAGGCGCCGCAAGGCTATCAGCCGCCTGGCGCGTAACGGCCACAGCGCTTCAGCCTTTGGCGCCGCCAGGGCCGCAGTACATGTCACCGGGTCGCACATTCGGGATTCTTGCGGTAGCTATGGCGATGCTCGCCGCCTCAGCGTGCGACTTTTCCGAGAGCCGGCAGGACGCGGAAGCCTTTGCCGAGCGCTACTTTGCAGCGCGGAGCGCCGACGACGCGTCAGGCGCGCTGGCGTTCTATTCACCCAAATTCTTTGCCGGCACCCCGCGCGATCAATGGCTGGCCACGCTGCAAGGTGTGCGTGAGCGTTGCGGCACGCTGAGGTCCCATGCGCTCAAGAACTGGATGGTGACCAACCAGGTCGGCACGCAGAGCGGCTCGACGACGACCCTGATATATGACGTCAACTACACGTCATGCCGTTTGACAGAGACCATGGTCGTCTCGAGGCCCGATGGTGGCGAAGACAAAATCATTCGTCATGTCCTGAAAGTCGAAGGACAGATGCCGCAGAACAGTAATCCGGCAGGGACCACCGTCTAAGCGCCGGACCCTATGTCTACAGGTGAATCAGCCCGCGCTTGTGCGCGACCGCAACCGCTTCGGTACGGCTGATCGCATCGAGCTTGGTCAGGATCGCCTTGACGTGCGTCTTCGCCGTGCCTTCGGTGATGGAGAGCCGGCGCGCGATGTCCTTGTTGCTGCGTCCCTGGGCGACTAGCTGCAGCACGTCGAATTCGCGCTGCGTGAGACTCGGCTTTCCCATGCGCTGCAGGGCTTTGGCCGCGACGGTGGAGGAGGTGTAGGGACGGTCCTCACTCACCGCACGGATGGCGGCGAGGATTTCCGTTCGCGGCGCGTCCTTGAGGAGGTAGCCTTTCGCGCCCTGCGACAGGCACTGAAAGATGTCCTCATCGCCATCATAAGTCGTCATGACGAGAATGCGGGCCTTGGGATTCTTCTCGAGCACGTACTGCACCACCGCGACGCCGTCGCGTTTTGGCATACGCAGGTCGAGCACCATGACATCGGGGCGGTGCTGCTCGAAGAGGGCGATTGCTTCGTCGCCGTCGCCGGCTTCTGCGACCACTTCCATGTCAGCCTGCTGGTTGATCATGGCGGCAAGACCATCGCGCACGACCGGATGGTCGTCAGCCAGCACCACGCGAATGCCGCTCTTCACATCCTTCATGACCGCCGACACTAGGTAGCCCGCTTAAGCAGGCGCACGCTGACGCGCGTGCCTGCACCCGGCTGGCTGTCGATTTGCCATTCCCCGCCAATGGCGCCGGCGCGCTGGCGCATGCTCGAGAGGCCAAAGCCCTCCCGCGCGTACAGCTCCGGCCGCTGCTGCATGCCAACGCCGTCATCCGCGACCGCCATGACCCAGTGTTCGCTTTCATCCGCCATGGTGATGTGCACGGTGTGCGGGTGCGCGTGGCGCACCGCATTGCTGACCGCTTCCTGCGCGATGCGCAGCAGTTCGTGTTCGTGCTCGGGTCGCAGCCCCGTCGCGACCCCGCCGCCGGTGAAGGTGCAGGTTACCCCGCCGGGCACGGTCGAGCGGTCCGCCAGCTGGCGCAGCGCGAGTTCCAGTCCCGCACGGCGCGTCTGATCAAGCCGCATCGCCATCACCGAGCGGCGCGCCTCGGCGAGGCCGTCGCGCGCCAGAGCCCGGATGCGCGAGTGTGTCAGCGCCAGTTCCGAGCCGCGCTTTTTACAGGAGGGGAATTCCTCGACGGCGCCCAACTGCATGAGGATGCCGGTGAAGGCCTGCGCCAGGCCGTCGTGAATCTCCTGCCCGATGCGCGTGCGCTCCATGAGCACCGCAGCCTCCTTCGCCGAGTACGCGAGGCGCGTCAGTTGCACCGCGAGGGTCGCCTGGTGCGCGAGCGCCACCAGGAGACCGCTGTTCGTCACGTCCCGGGCTTCGCGCTGGAAACTTAAAATCATGAAGCCAACGCTGCGTGCGCCGAAGATGAGCGGGTATACCACCGAGCCGAGAGCCCCTTCGCTGCGGTGAAAGGCGAGTACCCCGGGCCACATCTCCTCGGCCTCGGCCTTCGCCACCTCGACATACTGCGGCTCGCGCAGGCTGGCGAATCTCGTGCTCACGGTGGACCCTTCCACCGGCACGCTGGTCTGGAAGGGCGGCTGCTGGAGCTTGCCTTTGTGGGCGTGCGCGATGATGCGCCACTCCTGCACGGAGTCTTTCAGTACCACCACCGCACCGGAGACTGCGTCGAACTGGCGCGTGGCTTCCAGCAGGATGTTGCCCATGAAGCTGTGCAGATCGGTTTCACCGGCGAGCCGCTCGAGGTTGCCGCGGATCACCGCGTTGGCTTTGGCGAGCTCCGCGACGCGCTCCTCGACTGCGTGCTCGCGCTCACGGCGCACGTCCTCGAGGAGGCGCTCGCGATGCAGGGCCGCGCCGATGACCCCGGCCGCGTTCTCGAGCGCTGCGAGTTCCGAGGACTCGATAGCGCGGTGCTGGCGGGTGTTGTCGAAGCCCACCACGCCCATGAAGTCCCCGCCGACGAAGATCGGCACGATCGCCTTGGTCTTGGTATCGACGCCCTCAATCGCAGAACAGCTGTTTTCAGAACAGACGGCGCCCTTGCTGAAACACACGCCGCGTCCGGCGCGCAGTTCCGAAAACATGGCCGTGAAGTGCGCCTCGTTGCACGACCATGCAGCCGCATCGTGCAGGCGGGCTGTCACGCCATCGGCCGTCCATTCGTTGACCGTNNGCCGCCTCGCCGATGAGCCCGAGCACGCCCGGAATTGCGGCGCGCACGTCCGCGGCTTCCAGCAGCATGCGACTCGCCTGCGCGGATGCGTTGAGCAGGCGCTCACGCGCCTGCAATGACTCGTTGATTCGCGTCAGCTCCTCCGTGCAGGGGGCCAGGCCTTCTTGCAGGGGAGCGAGATTGGCATTCATTGAGGGAGGTACTCGCGCGAGCGCATATAGAGAGTAAGTGTGACCTGCAAGTGTAGCGCGGGGCGGGGCGCAAGCCGCGATGGTGGGGCTGAAGGCAGGGGCTGGCGTCACTCTTTAGAGAGAGTGGGTTTCCCGCCAAGAACGCAGATCCCAATGCAGAATCAAAGACTTAGATTGTCGATTGCTTGACGACCTGCACAGGGGCCGGTCTAATACGCGGCCCTCGTCCTCAGGCGGCCAGGTAGCTCAGTTGGTAGAGCAGCGGACTGAAAATCCGCGTGTCGGTGGTTCAATTCCACCCCTGGCCACCATCAGACACTGGTCTGTTCCGGTCAGATAGCT
>PMHN01000256.1 GCA_003156695.1 Gammaproteobacteria bacterium | reverse complement strand
TTGCTGATCCCCCCAAGCCGGTGCCATACGGTGGCAGGTATCAGCACGCCGGTGGCGATGATGGCAATGATCACCGGTAGCGCGAACGACGGCCGCTTCCTGATCTGTGCCAGCAGCACCGGCGCAAAGCCGAAGATGAGCCCGATGAACACACCGCGCGACTGAGTCAGCAACATGATCACTATCATGACGGGCACGCACAGACCCACGGCCCAGCGGACGCGGCGCCGCTCGGTCCTGACGGTTGCAATGGCGAGCGCCAGACCCGTCGTAAGCAGTGTCATGGCCCCAAGATCGTTGGGATTGCTGTAGCTCTTGTTCCAGATGACCCGGCCGAAGAGCGTGTTGCCGGTCACGTAGTTCGTGAGCGCCCCGCGCGCGGGATAGATCATGAAAGCCACGAGAACGAGGAATATGTAGAAGCGCAGTTGCCGCGGTGTGCGCAGCACGTTGATGACTACGAAGAATATGATGAGGCATTTGAAGCGCTCGAGGAGCTCCGCCCGCGCCGTCTCGGGTGAGAGCGCGAAGAAGGACGTCACCAACGCCCACAGCAGGAAGGCCATTGCCCAGCCGGCCGGGGCAGGGAATCTGAGGTTTTGGGGCCGAACGATCAGACCCAGCAGCGCGATCACGATCCCGACCTCCGTGAACACGGCCCATCGGGAAGTCACGAGAAAGAACGTGAAGATGGCAAGTCCCACGAACGGCAGCGCAGCCGCGGGCGCCGGTTGCCCGTATGCCAGCTGCCCCTTCGCCAGGCGCCCGTTCGCGATGTTCACGAGAGTACCGCGCTCCCCTTAAGCGCTTCCCCGGCGAGTTCCTGGTACAAGGCCTCAAGCTGTGTGATGACCACATTCTGATGGTACTTGATCCGCACGGCGGCCAGTCCGGCCGCAGCCAGGCGCGCGCGCAGCGCCGCGTCACCACGCAGCTCCTGCAACAGCCGCGCGAGGGCCTGCCAGTCATCGACCGGGACCAGTAATCCGGTCTGCCCATCGGCAATCACCTCAGGAACTCCGCCAACCGGCGTCGCGACCACCGGGCACGCTGCCGCCAACGCCTCGATGAGCGAATTGGGGAACCCTTCGCTGCGCGAGCACAGCACGCTCACGTCGAGGAACTGATGCAGGTTGGTCGCCCCCACCACCTGGCCGGCGAAGTGCACGCGCGACTCGACCTGCAGTTGCCGGGCGAGCTCTTCAAGCGCGTGCCGCGTCGGCCCGTCGCCGACGAGCACCAGGTGTACGTCCNNATTTTTCAGCGGCGCGAGACGCGCGACGGCCCCGGCGACGAAAGCTCCGGGCGGAACGCCCCACTGGGAGCGCTGCGCGCTGCGCGTTTCCGCATCCAGGCGATGGAACGCCCGCTCCTCCAGGAAGTTAGGCAGCTCGATGACTCGTGTCGCCGGAACGCCCTCGTTCGCGACCACCGACTTGCCTACCAGGGCGCTGTTGGTGAGAACGCGATGGGCGAAGCGATAGCTCCAGCGGTTGAGGGGTCGCAGACCCGGTCGCGGCGCGGCGTCGAGCCAGCGCCGGCTGGCAATGACGCGACAGCCGCCAAGGCGGGCCCAGGGCGCCGCGAAGATGTTGGTGTACAGGTCGTGTGTGTGAACGACCTGGATTGCCTCGCGGTGCAGAAGTCGCACGAAGCGCATGCCCTGCAGTGCCGTACGCAGTGAATAGAGCCGTCCGATCGGCAGATGAATCAGCCGCACGCCGAGGGCCTCGTACCGCGCCCGCAGCGGGCCGTTCTCGTGGAGGTGAAAGACAGTCATGACGAAGCGCTGGCGATCGAGTGCCTCGACCGTGCGGACGGCATTCAGCTCCGTCCCTCCGATGTCGAAGGAATCGATGCAATAGCCCACACGAACCGGGTGCACGNNTACCGGCGCACCATCCACTCAATCCGGAGGCAGCGGCGCATCATAGGCGACCTTGCTCCAGGCACTTCCCGCACGCCCGCTGACCCAGACCCAGAAAGCGAGCCAGGCCGCCGCATTGAGGACGACGAACGCGCCTGCCACCGCCGCCACGCGCAGCCTCGATCCGTACCGGCTCGCGAGCCCGACTGCCGCCAGGCCGTAGAACAGCACCTGGCCTACGAACATCGTGCGGTAGAGCGGGCCGTCCAGCAGGCCGCTCGCGATGAGCAGCACCACCAGCATCCAGGGAACTACGAGGCGCAGCAGCTTGTGGGATACGAACTGTGCCCAGATCGGATTGCGCCACGGCAGCAACGCCTGCGGCAACATCGTTGCGAGCTGGAAGTTGCCACTCAGGGTGCGCACTTTGCGGCGAAACTCGTCCTGCGGACGAGCGGGGAGGCGGTCGTAGGCAATCGCACGCTCATCGTGCACGACTCTGCGGCCCTGCATCACGACTTGCAAGGGCCAGTACAGGTCATCGAGCAGCACACCCCTGGGGATCGGCCGAAACAGCTCCCGGCGCACCGCGCAGATGGATCCCGACACGCCCACGGTAGAATTCAACCGTGCCTCGTTGCGACGCAGCCACTTTTCGTAGCGCCAATAGAAGCCGACGCCGTCGAGCACCCCGCTGGAGGCTTCGATCAACAGCTCGCCACTGACCGCGCCGATCTCAGCGCGACCGAAGTCTGCCAACAATCGTCGCAGCGAATCGGTAGCCCAGCGCTGCCGCACGTCGGCGAACACCAGGATCTCCCCCTTCGCGAGGGCGCAGCCACGCGAGAGGGCCTGCGCCTTGCCCTCATTCTCAGGGAGTTCGAGCACCCGCACCAGCGGGCTCGCGTGCGAGCGCGCCAGCGCAGCCGTGCCGTCCCGGCAGCCGTCGGTGACGACGATCACCTCACCCCAGCCGCCCGCAGCCTCTGCCAGCGACACCAGCTCATCAAGGCGAGTGGTGATGCGGGCCGCTTCGTCGTGAACCGCGAGCACGACGCTGAACGAGGGGATGGTCGCCGGTGCAGTGGCGGCCGTGGCACGCGGCGTTCGCAGGCCGGCCAGCGCCCACACGGCGATCGGATAGAGAACGTACGTGTAAACGATGGTGGCACCGCTGAGCCAGAACATCGTCGTCAACAAAGAGTGCACCACGTGCTCCGTAACCAACACGAACCGCGGCGCTTAGGACTGCCGCATCTCTATAGTGTAACGGCAGGGCGTTTGAGTCCGCGCACTTGCGCCGCGGCGCACGCGGCGTCGCGAATCATAGTCTCTTTTCGGCCACGGCCGGTGCGACCACCAGGCCGACCGGGAATGTGCGAAGCGCGTCACGAACCGCTTGCGCCACAATTGCACCGTCGAGCGCGCAATCCCGACCTGTTGGGCAATCGAGGGCCCGTTCCCGCACTTTTCCTGCAGCGCACTAGTACGGGCCATGCGAATCTCGTAGCATCCCCGGCCCGCGCGATTGCTGAGGGCGAGAGGTGGGTGAGGTGGTCATGTCCGGAGCCGAAGGCCGCCAGGCCAGGGAAGTGGCCCGCGGGGATCGATTCGAGTTTGGCAAGAACTGGGCGGATTTCCTCGCGGCACTGACCGAAAAGCAGATCGTCTTGGCGGAGGCTTCGCTGCGCCGCATGCTGAGCGTCGATACACTGGCCGGGAAGACCTTCGTCGATGTCGGCTCGGGCAGTGGCTTGTTCAGTCTCGCCGCTCGCCGGCTCGGAGCGCGAGTCCATTCATTCGACTATGACCCGAACTCAGTGGCCTGCACCGAGGAACTGCGTAGACGTTTCTTTCCCGCGGACGAGTCCTGGAGCATCGACGAAGGTTCCGCGCTCGATGTTGGATACGNNGTTCTGCGCTCGATGTTGGATACCTCGAGACGCTCGGACAGTTCGATGTGGTGTATTCCTGGGGCGTGCTGCATCACACGGGCAGCATGTGGCCGGCGCTCGCCAACGCCGCCGGGCTCGTGGCGCCGGATGGTAGGCTGTTCATTGCGATTTACAACGATCAGGGGAGTCGCAGCCGGCGCTGGCGTCTGGTGAAGCGCATCTACAACCGCCTTCCCCGGCCGCTGAGGTACCCTTGGGCGGTGATCGCAATGGCTCCTACGGAGTTGAAGGCGGCCGCCACGGCGATGATCGCCGGCCGCTTCGGTGGCTACCTGCGGGACTGGACCCGTCCCGGCCCGCTGCGCGGCATGACCCGCTGGCGCGACGTCATCGACTGGGTGGGCGGTTACCCGTTCGAGGTTGCATCGCCCGACGAGATCTTTGATTTCTACCGCGAGCGCGGTTTTGTCATGACGAAGCTCGTGTGCAAGGGCGCGGGATCCGGCTGCGTCCAGTACGTCTTCGACAAGCCCGACGCGCGCTGATTCAAGCAGCGCGAGTTAAGGCGTGGCTTGCGCACCGCGCACCGGTGCCTGGATTTTTCGTGTCAGGACATCAATGAGTTCCGCGCGCGCCTTGAGGTCCGTGAAGGTGTGATCCGCTTCGGGAATGACGCTGACAGTGAGTTCATCACGCGCCTGCATCCGCGGCACACTGCCACCGCCTTGCTGACGCAGAAGCTCGAACCCCGGATCACCGTCGGAAAACACGAACTGCAGGCCAATGCCTGCGCCCGCCACCTGCTTGAGCTCGGTTCGCAGGTCATCAGGGAGTGGGAGGCCGAAGGCGCGCGCCGCGGCGTGGATGGGTACGGCGGCCGCGGACAGCAGATGCCGCGACAGCACCTGGCTCAGCTGTCTCAGGTCCACGTCCCCGGACAGGAGCTTGCGCCACGAGGCGACGCTGAACGCGTTGGTGCGATAACGCATGATGTCGGTCGCGACGCGATGCTTCGGATACGCAAGCGACATGCCTTCCTTCCAGAAGAAAGTCAGCGGGTTGACGATCACGGCGGCATCGAGCGGCAGGCGCGCGACCGCGCCCTTGAACGCGTGATAGGCGCCGGAGCACAGGCCCACCGCGCGTACGTCGCGCGCCCCGTATTCGCGGCGCAGGAAATCCAGTCCCTCGCGCGCGTCCGGCAGCGCCGTGCGCGAGTACACGGTGTTATCGGGCTCCCCGGCACGCGGCTCGCTGTCGCCGATGCCGGCGATATCCATGCGTAGCACCGTGTGGCCGAGACGCGCAAGGTGGCGGGCAAGGGCGACGTACAGGCGGTTCGGTCCCACGTGGTGTACGGCGCCGGCGTTGAGCAACACGACGGCGCTGGCACCGTTCGGCACGCGGTCGCTGCCCGCTGGGGCGCTCACCACGCCAAATAGCAGCGCCGCGCCACCGAATTGCACCAGGGTTTCCTCCACCGCAACCCGGGGCTCAGTTCCCGTGGCGGGATCAACTGCCGCAGGCGAGTCGAGGGTTGCTCTGCTGCGTGGCGCGGCCGCAAGGGCGGCGGGTGGACCAGGCGTCAGGGGTGCGGTGCCACGTTCCTGGTTTTCCAACCACCGCAGCGCCGCCGCGAGGATCTGTTCCGGCACGACGCTCTCGTGCGGGTCGAGCATCATCTCGGTGTAGCCGCGCACGGCAACGCGATCTACGGCACCGCCGAGCGCGCGCAGCGCTGGCACCAGCGCCAGATCGACCGGCATTTCCGCGCGGTCGAGAATCAGCACGCGTTCACACGGTGCGCGCGGCAGGCGCGTCAGATTGATCTCCTTGAGACTTGCCTGCGTCTGCGCTGTCAGGAGAAAACCCGCACTCTCGAGGTAATTCGGGTTGCCGCGGTGGAGTACATCGCGCCGTGCGTCGAGTGCCCGCTGCAAGAGCCCGAGCTCACGCACGTAGGCGCCGCCGCTGACGACCGGGGCGATCGCAACGAGGCCGCGCACGTCGCTACGCGCAACGCGGGCGAGGGCTGCGAGTGTTGCACCGAGCCGAAAGCCTGCCAGGTACAGCCGCCCAACACCGGCTGTCTCCTTAAGGGTGTCAGCGGCGCTGTGTATGCTCGCGATCCAGGCCGCCGGGCGCTCTGCCTCGAAGCTATGTCCGGCAGAATCTCCAGTGCCGTCGTAGTCAAACCGCAGCACCGCGAAGCCTGCGTCGGCGGCCCGTGCGCTTAAGTGACGGATGGTGCGATGCGCGCACAGCGCTTCGTTCCCGAACGGGTTACAGATGACGAGGCCCGCGCCCAGCGCGCGCCCGGGCGGCGGCCGGTGCAACCAGCCGAACAGTGCCCGCTCGGTGGGCCCGAAGAAGATCGGCTCGGGGCTCACAGCCATGCGTCAACGACGTGCATGCCGCTGTCCCAGGCGCCTGCCATGGAATCGAACATCGCCGCGCCCTCGAATGCCCGCTTGCTGCTCGCCGCACGCGCGCCCCTGAGGATGAATGTCTTGGCAGTGTCCGAGATCTGCGCGAAGGCGAGGGCCGCCTCGGCGACGCCCGTATGCCCGTGGCTCATCAGCCACTTGAGATTCTGCGCCGCGGCCTCGAACGCAGCTCCAAGCTGACGCGTCGTTGCAAACGCCCACACGTGGTAGTGACCGAGGCCCGCCTCCTGCAGGGCGGGCAGGTCGCGCTCGAAGCGTTGCTGAAAGCGGCGTACGGGGTTGTCCGTGGGGCGGCGGCGCATGTGGCGGCGCCACAGCTCGCGCGAGAGCTCCGCAAGCTCTCGCGACGGGCGCTGCACGAGGGTGTCGATCTTCACCAGCTCCGCGAACAGCGGCATGAACGTCAGATCGGGCTCCACACCGAGCCGGAAGGTGCGGGCGAAGTCTTCCCCCGCGAGTGAGTAGTAGCCGGCGTTGTGGAAATACCCGAGCTGGCGGCCAGCAACGTCAAGCTCGTTGAGAATGACCGAGGACTTGGTGTGCGCCCGGCGGTAGTCCGTGCCGGAGGTGTCCGGCAGCCAGAATGCGTCCGCCTCGGTGCAGATGAATCGCCCGGCCGCCAGATGCTCCGCCGCGTGTTCGATCAGCGGCCGCCAGACGTTCAGCTCCTGCACGTCGATGCCATAGAGCTCACGCAGCTCCGCGTGCGGAGGCNNTGAAAAACGTCCACTGGTCGCCTTCGAAATCGATGGCGGCGGTAAAGGGGAGCACGGCGAGCGGCTCGCACCCAAGCGCGTGGAGCGCCTCGATCCATATGTCCACGTAGCAGTTCTTCTCAACCCAGTCACGCGCGTCCGCATGCAGCCGATGGCGCTGATAGGTTACAGGATCAAGGTGCGGCAGGACGCTCGATGAGCTCACGTCAGGTCCTGCTACGGCCACAGCCGCCGGCGAACTTCCGCGGGCCACTCACCCGGTTCGAAGCCGTGCGTCTTGAAGAGCGCCATCACGATGCGCTCGAGCCCGAAGCCCAGGCACGCGGTGTTGGCGGTACGGCCGTCCGCGGTGCGGATGCCAAAGGTCGCGCCGAAATGCTCCTGGTGAAAGTTGAACGAGCACACAGCCGTCGGTTTCTCCGCCGATACCACCGGTACCAGCACTTCGAACTTCAGCTGCTGCTCTTTCTGGTTCACGGCGAGGAGCTTGCCGCCGCGGCCGAAGAAAGGGTCCGCGGCGACTTCCGGGCGGGCGGGCAGTCCGAGCGAGGTGAGCAGCGCAAGTCCGCGCTGCAGCCACAGGTCGCGCCACGCGAGCACCTGTTGCGGCGTGCCGGCGCGCACGAACTCGCGCACGCGGAAAGACTGCATGCGCGTGGGTTCGGGGGAAGGCTCATGCCGGTAGACCCAGTTGAGCATGGTGACCAGGCGCCCGCCCTCGGGCAGCGTGCCACTGAAGCTCGGATAAACCGGGTAACAGGCGGCCGGGTTCATGACGACATCCGTCATGCCGAGGAGATCCCCCCAGGGCTTACCTTCATTCACGCGCGCGGCCAGCGTCTTGGCCTGTGCTTCCTTGCCGAAGAAGCTGTAAACAGCGCCGCACAGGTGTGGAAACGAGTCGAGATATTTCACTTTCTCGAGCACGTCGCGGCTGATTACCGGTGGAAACGTGAAGACCTCGGCGCCGTCATCGCGCGCGAGCTGCGACACCAGTGTGTTGAAGCGCTCGAGCACATCCTCGCACACCGCGCCGCGGCCGAATGCCCCCGGTACGCCGACCGGCACGATGAGGCCGTGACGCACCAGCCCGTCGTAGAACTTCTGCGAATCGTATTCGGCGGGCACTCAGGTGTCCTTGAGCACCAGCAACATGGAGGCGCTCTTGGCCGCGATGCGCTCGTTGGAAATCATGAGGGACGCGGACAGCACGTCGCGGTAGTGCCGCCCGAGGCTGAACTTCGTGTCGTTCTTGTAGGCAACGATGCCGGCGATCTGCAGTGCGCGGTGCACAATCTGCGGCGCGGCCTCGGAGGCGCTGATCTTGAGATTGTTCATTTTCAGCGCCCAGCCGATGGCCAGCAGCTGCTGCATGCCGTCGTGCCTGGCATTGATGTCGTCGAACTCGCCCGCGAGGTTCAGCCAGTTGTGCCGCATCGCCTGCAGCTGACTGGAGACTTCCGCGAGGCGGATCGCGGTCGGGGGCACGGTGCCGGGGTTCTTGCGCGCCCCGGCACGCACGAATTCCGCGGCGCGCGCGACCGCATCCGCGGTGATCCCCCACCACAGCGATGACCAGAGGATGTGCGAGTAGGGCACCATGGTCTGCGCCGAGGCGTCGGCGAAACTCCCGGGGAGGATCTGCTCCTCGGGGCCGGAGGACTCGAGCCTGAAGCCCGGGCTGCACGTGCCGCGCATGCCCAAGGTGTCCCAGGAAGTGCTTTGCGTGAGCTTGCAATCACCCTCGCGCACCAGCACCAGGACCTGATCACTCCCGGGGGCATCCAGCGCGCGCCGGGCAGTGACCAGGATCGCGTCGGCGTACTCGCAATAGGACCCGGTGGTCGCATCCTTCGTGAGCGTGAAGCGCCCGTTCTCGCGTTCGACCGCGCAGATGCTGGTGCGGGTCTCCCCGAACGTGCCGTTCTCGGAGGTCATGGAGGCGAGCAGGTATTGGTGCTCGGCGAGACTGTGAAGATAGCGCCGGAAGAAATCCGAATTCAGGCCATGACGCGCGAGGCACGCAACCTGGATGTAGTGCATCGCGAGCACCATGGCCGAGGACCCGCACGCCTGGCCGAGAGCCGCGCACAGAAGCGCGAGTTCCCGCATCCCACAGCCCGCGCCGCCGAGCTCCTTCGGCACGCCAGCGGACAGCACACGCGCCTTTTGCAGCGCGGTGACCGTCGCTTGCGGGAAGCGCGCGCGGACGTCAACGTCCGCCGCCTCCGGTGCCGCGACATTCGTCGCAATCGCCTTAACGGCCGCGAGAAGCTTGTTGAATTCGTTGGGATTGCTGCTCATCGCGAGCATGCTAGCAAGCCACGCAGGAACTTGCGCACTCCACGCCATACAATAAGTGGAATCTCATGCTTCTTCCACGCTGCTGACCCACCAGCCAAAGCCGCCCGCGGCGGCCGCGACCGGGCCCTGGGGCAGTAGAAAGAGGAGTGGCACCGGCACCCCGATCGAGTGCGTGAACGGCGCCAGCTCCTCCGGGCGCATGCCGTAGCCATGCAGGAGCACCAGCGCCAGCGGCGCGTGCGGATCGCCCGCGATGAGCGTGCGCAGTCCCGCGACCTCGCGCACCGACTCGCTCATCAGGAAACTTCGATGACAGCCGCCGCGGTTGAATTCAGCGCGCGCACGAAGCCGCGCGGTGTGCCCGGACCGGTGGTGCTGCCCGTCTGCGCAGTGGGTTCTCGCGTCGGCCGCAGCACGATCACCCGCGTCGCCCCCGGCGCGAGGTGGAAGTAATCATCTCCCGCGACGAAGCCCGCCGCGTCGATGCATACGGACTGCGCGAAACGGCGTGTCGTCACCTTAAGATCGAACTCGCCACCGGCTCGCGTCGTGGCGATGGCGGTGAGTCCCACGTCGGCCTCGGTCGAGTTGGGAAGGCCGAGCGGAAAAAAGCACGACTCGCTCAAGCAGGCGCCGTCTGCGCCGAGGAGCCGTGCGACCACCAGATCGTGTGAGGGGGGTCCGAAGCGGTAGGCGTAATTCAGGTCGTACCAGCCGTCGAAGAAGTCAGTCGCTGCGAGTTCAAGCGTCGTGCGCGGCGCCGCCTCGACTTCCAGGGTGGCGTGTTCCACCTGTATCTCGCCGCGGCGGTACAGGGTCAGCTCGATTCTCCCCTTGAGCGTTTCGGCACGTTCGTTCGCGACATGCAGCGTGAGGCCGTTGCCGCCTTCGTCGCTCATGAAAATCGCCACCGGCTGCAGGGCGCGCGCCAGGTAGCGGTACGCCGCCTTGGGTTTTCCCCGCGCATCGATCACACCCCAGCCGGCGCTCGCCCACAGATCGCGCCAGAACCACACGAGCGCGCCGCGGCAGGACGAGCGCTGACGGCGCCATTCTGCGAACGCGCTCGCCATGACCTCACCGGAAGCAACCCGGCTCATGGCGAGGTAGCGTTGCGGGTCGGCGCTGCGCAAGGTGTCAGGATCGATGCGGAACAGCCGTCCAAGGTAGTGATCGCGCACGTCGTCGAAGTCCCACGCCGCACCGAGATCGCGCGGCGTGCGCGAGCGCCAGGAGCCGGGAATCGACTGCAGAGCGTCCTCATCCGGCACGTTGGCAAAACCCAGACACTCCGACGCGAAGCGCAATTGCGCGCGGCGCGCATCCTCCAGCGGCCTGAGGTATGCGCCGACTCCGTAGTAGGAGCTCGAGCCACTGCTTGCCTGGTGAGGGAAGGCGCCGCCGTGCGCGCTCGAGGGCCAGTAGGGGGTGTCCGGAGACAGCTCGCGCACGAGGCGCGGGAGAACTTCGTGGAACAGCGGCGCCGTCCAGCGCTCGCGCGGCGCGGCAGACATGGCGGGCTGCTGTTCACCTTCGCTGTTACCGCACAGGACGGCGAGCGCGGGGCGCGCGCCAAGACGCGCGAGCTGCTGGCGCGCCTCCTGGTCCACGGACGCCGCGAACGCCGCATCCTCGTACGGGTAGTCCATGTTGGCGAACATGAAGTCCTGCCAGAGGAGTATTCCTTCCTCGTCGCACAGGTCGAGGAACTCATCACTCTCGTACACCATCATGCCGCCGACCCGCAGCATGTTCATGCCGGCGGCGCGCAGCTGGGCAAACGATTCGCGCAGCACCTGCGGCTCCGTGGCGAAACCGACCGGGTCGGTGGGCGTCCAGCAGGCGCCGCGGCAGAACACCGCTACGCCGTTCACCGTGACAGCAAAGTCCCCGTCCCGGACCTCGAGCGCGAGGGTGCGAAATCCCACGCGCCCGAGCTCGGCGACGATTTCGTCACTCGATCCCGGCAGGCGCAGCGCCAGCCGCGCCTCGTATAACGCCGGCTCGCCATGGGTGTGCGGCCACCACCGCTGCACCCGCGGGACCGTAAGGCGCCCTGAAAACACCGTTACGCCCGCATCGGTCCCGCCTGAACGGGCGGTGAGTTTCAGGGCCCAGGCGTGGCCGTTACGGCTGACGCGCAGCTCCGCGCTCGCCGGTGCGGCCCCGTCGATGCCCTGCGCGGCGCAGCGGACCTCGACCCATCCGTAGTTTTCCTCGACTCCGGTGCGCAGCAACAGATCCTTAAGCGCGACGTGCATACGCGCCTCGAGCCACACGGGACGCCACGGACCCACCGGCGGGGCGGGCGGCGACCAGCCGGGCGTGCGCCCGAGGAGCGTCGTGCGGTGCCAGCGCAGCTGCTGGGCCGCGAGCATCGGCACGCGCCACCGCGGACGCGGGCGCTTCTCTTTGAGGATCTCATCGAGGGAGCGAAAGCGAATCACGAGCTCGTTGTGATCGGCGAGCAGTCGGTCGAGCGGGCACTCGTGGGCGAGAAACATGTTGTCGCTGGTGAGGAGCGGCGTGCCGTTCAGCCACACCTCAGCGTGGCTCGCGAGCCCATCGAAGCCCAGTATCCACCGGCCGCCAGGTGGAGCCGGCCGTGGAAACGCCGTGCGGTACCACCAATCCACGGCATCGATCCTGGGTTGCCCGGGATCGCGGCTCCAGGCGCCGGCCGCGAGCAGGCACTGCGCCACGGTCGAGGGAGCGCAGGCGGGAAGCCAATTGAGGTCTGCGCGACCGAGCGCATCGGGGCGGTCGCAAGTACCCGCAGGCGTTGAGCACAGCTGCCAGCCTGCCGACAACGGGCGCCGGTCGTAACCAGCGGTGCGCTTCAGGCGGGAGGGCATCGTT
>PMHN01000330.1 GCA_003156695.1 Gammaproteobacteria bacterium | reverse complement strand
GGTGTTCGACCGGCTCGAGGCTCTGCGCTGCCCGAGCGTTGCCGCCATCCACGGCTTTGCGCTGGGCGGGGGGCTGGAGCTGGCGCTCGCCTGCCATTACCGCGTGGGCGTGGCGGATGAACGCCTGTCGCTGGGCTTACCGGAAGTGATGCTGGGGATTCATCCCGGGTTCGGGGGCACCGTGCGCAGCGTGCGCCTCGCCGGGGTGCGTCCGGCGATGGAGATGATGCTCACCGGCAAGCCGGTGCGGGGCGACAAGGCCCTGCAGCTGGGCCTGCTCGACCGGCTGGTGCCGGAAGACGAACTGCGCGCGGCGGCACGAGAGTTGGTACTGAAACCACCACCGCGTCGCCGGGCGCCTTTGAGCGAACGGCTGCTGAGTGCCGCGCCGCTGCGGCCGCTGGTGCGCCGCTCGCTCCTCGCACAGGTTGCCCGGCGCGCGCCGCGCGCGCACTACCCGGCGCCCTACGCCATCATCGACCTGTGGTCGCGCTATGGCGCCCACGGTCCGCAGGCGTTCGATGCTGAGGCGCACTCGATCGCGCACCTGTTCACCACCGAGACTTCGCGCAACCTCGTGCGCGTCTTCCTGCTGCAGGACCGGCTTAAAGCCGGCGGCGCCAAGAGCGCCGCGGACGTGAAGCACGTGCACGTGGTGGGTGCGGGCGTCATGGGAGGCGATATCGCCGCCTGGTCGGCACTGCGCGGCTTTACGGTGACGCTGCAGGATCGCGCCATCGAATACGTGCAACCGGCACTAGCGCGTGCGGCGCAGCTCTTCGACAAGCGCGCGCGTGACCCTGCGAAAAATGCCGCGGCACGCGCACGGCTCACGGCCGATGTTGCAGGCGCCGGCGTCGCGAGCGCCGACGTCGTGATCGAGGCGATCTACGAGAATCTTGAAGCCAAGCAGGAGCTGTATGCGCGGCTCGAGTCGCGTATGAAGCCCGGCGCGCTGCTCGCGACCAACACCTCGAGCATCATGCTCGAACCGCTGGCGGCCAAACTCACCCGACCCGGGCGTCTCGTCGGTCTGCATTTTTTCAACCCGGTCGCGCAGATGCCGCTGATCGAAATCGTGCACGCCGGCAACACCGACCCGGTTGCGGTGCAGACCGCTACGGGCTTTGCACGCCGCATCGATAAGCTGCCGCTGGCGTGCCGCAGCGCACCGGGGTTCATGGTGAATCGCGTGCTCACGCCCTACATGTACGAGGCGATGCTGGCCGCGCAGGAAGGCACGGCGCTTGAGCTCATAGACAGGGCGGCGACGGATTTCGGCATGCCGGTAGGGCCGATCGAGCTGGTGGATATCGTGGGACTGGACGTCGCTTCACACGTGGGAGAGATCATCGCGAGTGAGCTGTCCCGGCCGGTCACCGCGATTGCGCGTCTCAACGAACTGCTGGCCGCGAAAAAACTCGGCCGCAAGAGCGGTGAAGGCTTTTATGCCTGGCGGGACGGCAAGGTCGTGAAGGCGCCGGCCGGCGCGGCCGCGCCGGCAGCGGACCTCACCGATCGGCTGGTGCTGGTGCTGGTCAACGAATGCGTCGCCTGTCTGCGCGAGGGCGTGGTGGAAGACCCCGATCTGGTTGATGCCGCGGTGCTGTTCGGTGCCGGCTTCCCGCCGTTTCGCGGCGGTCCTTTGAGCTATGCGCGCGAGCGCGGCATTGAGACTGTGGTGGCGCGCCTGCAGGAACTCGCAGCGCGATACGGCGCACGTTTCCAACCGGATGCGGGCTGGAAAGCCCTCACCGGCAGCAAGCCAGCGTGACCCGCATCCCGGGCGTGTACAGGCCCCTGTGCTACCATCGACTCGTATCGCACTGCAGCAGATGCAGCGTGCAATGTGAACCAGTTCCTCTTTTGCCGGTGTGACGAACCCGATGCAACAGCCAGCGACATCCGAAGGCCAGCAGGCAGCCTCTGTGCAATTGCTGCGGATGTTCGCGCCGCTCGATGCCATGAAGCGCGAGAATCTCACCGCGCTGGTGCGCAAGGTGAGCGTGCGTACCCTCAGCCCCGGCCGCGCGTTGTTCTCCCAGGGCGACACCGACAAGCGCACGCTGTGGCTCGTGAGCGGCACCCTGGAAGTGAACGCGAACGACCGTAACGTTACGGTGCTGCGCGGCGGTACACCCGAAGCGAAGAACGCGCTTGATCCGCACAATCCGCGCCGGGCGACGATGCGCGCGGTCGATGAGGTCAGCTATCTCGCCATCGATAGCGACCTGCTGGATGTCATGATCACCTGGGATCAGACCGGCAGTTACGAGGTCGAGGAGCTGCAGGCGCAATTGCAAAACGCCGGCTCCGAGGACTGGATGACCACGCTGCTGCAGACCAACGCCTTCCACCGCATCCCGCCGGCCAACATCCAGGCGATTTTCCAGCGGCTGCAGCGCTTTCCGTGCCGCGCGGGCGAAGTCGTGATCAAGCAGGGGGAGGAAGGCGACTACTTCTACATCATCGTGCAGGGCAAGTGCACGGTGACCCGCGAAACGCCCATGAGCCGCGAAGGCATCAAGCTCGCGGAACTTGGCGTCGGTGACACCTTCGGTGAGGAGTCGCTGATCGCGGAGGCCAAGCGCAACGCCACGGTGACCATGCTCACCGACGGGGTGCTGATGCGGCTCAACAAGCAGGACTTCCGCGAACTGATGNNACGAGCCGCTGCTGCAGTGGGTTACCCCGGAGCGGGCGACCGAGATCGCTGCTGGCGGCGGGCGCTGGCTCGACGTGCGGCTGCCGAGCGAGTTCCAGAACCTGGCCGTGGACGGCGCGCTCAACGTGCCGCTGTATCTCATCCGCCTGAAACTCTCGACACTCGATCGCAACAAGCCCTACGTCGTCTACTGCGACACCGGCCGGCGCAGTTCCGCNNGCGGCTTCGATGCCTACGTGCTCAAGGGCGGCGTGAGTAACGGCGGTCTGCCGCTGACGCGCAACGGCGCTGCGGAAAAGCCCTGAAGGCCCCTGTTCGCGGCCCGCAAGCTGCCTCAGGGCAGCTCGGCAAGCCAGAGACGTTGGTGTGCGAGATCAATCGTCACGAGCCAATGGCGCATCACCGGCGAGCCGATGTTCCCATCGAGAATCAGCTCGCGGCTATGTGCTTCGCCCTTGAGCGGCACGCCCCCGGCAAGCTGCAGCTTCACGGGCTGTGCCGCGCTGAGCTGCGGATCGAGGCCGAAGAGTGTCGCAACGTGGCGTCCGATGGTGAGTCCCGCGTCGTTGCCACTGTCGAGCGTAAACCATAGCCGACCGGAGCCCGTCTCGACCCCGAGCATCACGGTCAGCGCGTAGCCCTCGGCTTCCCGCACAACATGAATCGGAATCTCCCGTGAGTGAGCAACGCGGGCCTTGAGACTCGTCGGCGTTTCGATCACTAGCCGCACNNCTAGCCGCCGGTGGCTGAGGTCGACGGTGATCGCCTGGCCGCTGAATGCGTCGAGGCCGACGGAGCCGCCCAGCGGCGGCGCACCCGCCGGCAGCACAGCGCTTAAATCCCAGACACCGGTGGTGGGCAGCAGCAAACGGGCGCTACCGACAACGATGTCCACGTTGTCGCAGCGTGGCACATCGATCCGGTCGCCGCGCATGCGGAAACCCGTCAAGCGGCTCCACTGTTTGCAGCCCGCCGCACTCGCGGACTGCGGTGTCAGCACCGTGAGGCCGCCTCCGGTATCGAACTGGAATAGCCCTTCCTGGCCGCCGATGCTGGCGCGGAAAGCGTAGTGATCCTGGTCAATGTACGGCTCGAGCGGGANNCGGTGCAGCCGCGCCCGGGGCCGAGAGCAGCCCGAGAAAAAACGTCAGCAGCAGCAGACCAGATCTTGTGAGGCTGGATGACATTGCGTCGCTCCTGGAAGTCGCGGCTGCGTGCGCCAACAGGTGCAGTCGCGCCGCGCGGCATCATGCGGCGGTTCTGCCGGCGTGCGCCAGCGGTAGGCGGTGAGCGGATACGAAATCGAGGCGAGCGGCCTGGCCCCGACTTACATGGTATGAGTGGACTTGTCGCCCGAGAGCGCACCGGCCAGGTACGTCTCTATTCTTTTTTGCGTCTGGCCGCGATCCTGCTCGCTGAACTGCACCCCGATGCCGGCGGTGCGTTTGCCCTGGTTGCCCTGAGCGCCCTTGGGCGTCACCCAGATCACGCGTCCGGCGACCGGGAGCTTCTCGTCCTCGCCCATCAGGTTCAGCAGCATGAAGACCTCATCCCCCAGGCGGTAGTTGCTGTTGGTGGGAATGAAGAGGCCGCCGTTCTTCACGAACGGCATGTAGGCCAGATACAAGGCGCTCTTGTCCTTGATGGTCAGGGTCAGCAGACCCGGCTTGTTCGTACCCGTTCGCAAATTTCTGTCCCCATTCAAGCTTACCGGCCGTGCATTCATCCGTAAGCCTCACCGGCGCCGGCTCGCGCGGGCGCCAACCGTCTGAAAAGTACTTCGAGCGCCAATCCGCGGTTGAGGGGTGCGTCGAGCGCTGCACGCATATCCCGCACCCCGTCCATCAGTCCAAAGAGCTCCCGTATATTCAAGAACGTACCGCCTGCTGACAAGTAGGGGGTGCTCCGCAGTTCTGTTAAAAAGCTCCCCTCGGCCTGTGCACGTCGGATGCGTTCTGTGAGCCAATTCTCGAAGCACACCAGGCGCAGCGGCAACTGCACGCGTGCCCAGCGCTCGGCCGTGGACACAGGATCCGCGCCGCCGCCGGCGAGCGCATCCAGGGTCCGGCGGCTGTCAGCGCCGATTTCCGCCAGCTCCGCGGGCTCCCCCTGCGCGAGCAGCATCGGCGCTTCCCCCAGGGCATCGAGGGCGGCATTCCAGTCGCCCTGCCCCTTCGCCTCGATGAGCCACGCCAGACTCTCGGCGCGCTGCGGCGCGGGCACGGNNCGGGCACGCGCAGCCGCTGGCAGCGGCTGAGGATGGTGGGCGGCAGGCGCGAAGGCTGGGTCGCGACCAGCGCCAGCAGTGTAGCCCCGGGCGGTTCCTCCAGGGTCTTCAGCAACGCATTGGCGGCGAAGCGGTTGAGCGCGTCCGCCGGCGTGATGATGCCGACCTTGTAGCCACCGCCATGGCTCTTGAGCGAGAGCTCCTGGGAGAGATTGCGCACCTGGTCGATGCGAATCTCGCGTGACTCCTCCTCCAGACTCACCCAGGTCAGATCCGGGTGCTGGCGCGCGGCAACACGCCGGCAGGATGCGCAGCGGCCGCACGGCGGCTGCGGCTCCCGGCACAGCACCAGCTGCGCAGCCCAGATCGCAAGCCATTCCCCGCCCGCGCCCGGGANNGCAGGCGTCCCGCTGCCAGGGCATGTGCGAGAGCGGCAGTCTGCGCCGCGGTCCAGGATGGGACTGGTACGACGGCCGGCCCGCTCATGCGCTGACTTCCTGCCGGACGAGTCCGCTCAAGGCGCTGCCGATGGCGCGCTCCACCTCTGCGGGTGGCGCGGCGGCGTCCAGCACGTGGAAGCGCTGCGGCTCGGCGCGTGCAAGCGTGAGATACCCCGCGCGCACGCGCTCAAAAAATGCCACGGTTTCGGCCTCGAAGCGATCGACCTGCGAGCCCGGCCGTTGCCGCGCGCGGGCCAGCCCGGTCGCGACCGGCAGGTCAAAAAGCAGTGTGCAGTCGGGATCAAGGCCGCCATGCACCGCCGCGGCCAGGGTACTGAGGAGGCGCGCGTCGACACCGCGGCCGCTGCCCTGATAGGCCCGGGTCGCGTCCGTAAAACGATCGCATACCACCCATTCGCCGCCTGCGAGCGCCGGCAGGATGAGGTTCTGCACGTGCAGGGCGCGCGCCGCAAACATCAGCAGGGTTTCGGTTACCGGTGACACCGCCTCCTCGCCGCGCTCCAGTACGATCTGCCGCACGCGCTCAGCGAGGGGTGTGCCACCTGGCTCGCGGGTCACGCGCACTTTAAGTCCGCGCTCCTGCAGCCACGCTGCTACGAGCCTCGCGGCCGTGGATTTTCCGGCGCCCTCGATGCCCTCGAGAGTAATGAATTTTCCACGTGTCACGGCTGCGCTCCGGACGTGTGCTGCGGGTGGCGCAGCCGCGCGAGGTACGTCTGCACGGCGGCATTATGCTCTTCCAGGGTGCTGGAGAAATGATGCGCCCCATCACCCAGGCCGGTGGCGACGAAGAACAGCGCGTCGGTCGCCGCCGGATGTACCGCCGCCAGCAGCGCTTCACGTCCGGGCAGCGCAATGGGCGTTGGCGGCAGACCCTCACGCGTGTAGGTGTTGTAGGAGGTGTCGGCAGTCAGGTCGCGGGTGTGAATGGAGCCGTCGTACTTGTCACCCAGACCGTAGATCACCGTCGGATCGGACTGCAGCCGCATGCCCTTGCGCAGCCGGTTGACGAAAACCCCGGCAATCAGCGCGCGTTCGCTCTTGAGCGCCGCCTCCTTCTCCACCATGGAGGCGAGGATCAGAGCCTGGTAGGGAGTGTCGAACGGCAGATCCGCAGCGCGCGTGCGCCAGGCCGCGGCGAGCGTACGTTGCATGCCCTCGTACGCCAGTCCGAGGATGATGGCATCGGTAGTGTTGGCGGCAAACCGATAGCTGTCGGGAAAGAACTCACCCTCGGGGTTTTGCCCCGGATGCCCGAGGGCGCTCATGATCTGCGCCGGCGTCTTGCCCTTGAATGTATGGGTGACATGCGGGTGTTGGTCGAGCGCGTCGAGAAACTCGGCGAACGTCGCACCCTCTATCACCGTGATTTCATCGAGGACGACCTTGCCTTCTGCGAAGAGCGCGATGATCTCCTCGGGGCTAGCAGCCGGCGGGATCTCGTAGACTCCCGCCTGCATGCGCGGGCGCGCGCCTCGCAGCCGCAGGTACCAGAGGACCGCGCGGCTGTTGCGCACGGCGCCTGCCACCTCGAGCCGGCTGAGCACGCCGCGCACGGTCGCACCCGGGACGACTTCGATACGCGTNNAGACGCGTGAGCGCGGTCGCCGGACCGGGCGCCTGAAACTCGTGCTGCAGCCAGAAGTAGCCGCCCGCGGCTGCCAGTCCAAGCAACAGCAGCAGCGCGAGTGCGGGAAACCACACACGGCCGCGACTATGCAAGCGGGCCTCCTGCCAGTAACGGCGCGAGCTCCTGCTGCAGGCGGCGGGTCACCGGACCGGGCGCCAGCCGCCTGCCATCCAGTTCCCGCACGGGATGTATCCCGATCAGGGCGTTGGTCAGAAACACCTCCTTCGCCTGCTCCAGGTCCGCGGCGTGCAAGGTGCACTCCTCAACCGCGATGCCCGCGACCGTCGCCAATCGCAGCACCGTACGCCGCATGACCCCGGCGACTCCGCAGCGGTCAACGCGCGGGGTCTCGAGCCTCGAATTTCGCACCATGAACACATTCGTCATGGTGCCCGAAACCAGCGCCCCGGAGCTGCTGTACATGAGCGAGTCGGCAATCGATGCATCGGTCCACTCGCGCCGCGCCAACACCTGCTCCAGACGATTGCAGTGCTTGAGCCCGGCGAGCAGCGGATTCTCCCCCAGGCAGCTCGTCGCCGTGCGCACGCGAACCCCGCGGCTGGCCAGTTGCGGATCTTCCACCGGCCACGGATAACGCAGCGTGACGCGCGTCGCCCTCTCGGCGCCCGTGACCGCGTAGCCGCGTGCGACGGCGCTACCGCGGGTTACGAGCAGCTTGATCACGGCGCGCGGCACTTGCGCAGCAAGCACGGCGATCTCGCGACCGACCTCGGTGCCATCCAGCGCCTCGATCCCAAGGCGCCGGCAGCCTTCGCCGAGGCGTTGCAGGTGCAGCGTGAGAAGACGCGCGTGGCCGCCGGTGCACGCGATCGTTTCGAACAGGCCGTCGCCGTAGTGCAGGCCGCGATCCAGAGCCGATACCTGCGTACCGGCGCGCCCGTTTTCCCAGATGCCATCCGGTTCAGACATCTACACCGCTCCCAGGGCCGCCAGCAGACCCCGCGCCTTGGCGCGTGTTTCGTCGAGCTCCCGTTGCGGGTCGGAGTCGGCGACGATGCCGGCGCCGGCACGAAAGCTCAAGTGCTCACCGCTTAAGGTCATGGTGCGAATGAGGATGTTGAGATCAAGGTCACCTGCGCGCGTGAGGTAACCGAGTGAGCCGGTATAAGCACCCCGCCCTGCGCCTTCGAGTTCGGCGATGATCTGCATGCAGCGAAACTTCGGGCAGCCCGTGATGGTTCCACCCGGGAACACCGCGCGCACCGCCGCGACCGGCGTCACCTCCCTGCGCAGCAGGCCGCTGACGTTGGACACGATGTGGTGCACGTGCGGGTAGGACTCTATGGTCATGAGTTCATCGACGCGCACCGTCCCCGCCTCGCACACCCGACCTAAATCGTTGCGCTCAAGATCGATCAGCATCACGTGCTCGGCCCGCTCCTTGGGGTGTGCCGCCAGCTCGGTCATCTCGCGCGGATCATCGCCGGCCGTGCCGCTGCGTGGTCGTGTGCCGGCGATTGGGCGGGTGTCGATGCGCCGTCCCGTGACGCGCACCAGCCGCTCGGGCGAGGAGCTCATGATCGCCACGCCCTCACGCTGCGCGAGGGCGGCGAACGGTGCGGGATTGGCCGCGCACAGCCGCGCGTACAGCGCCGCGGCGCTGGCGCTCCGGGTCGTGACCTCCCAGGGCCGCGACAGGTTTGCCTGGTAGATGTCCCCGGCGCGAATGTATTCCTTGGCGCGGCGCACACGCTCCAGGTACGCCTGCGGGTCTTCTTCGCGTACCGGTCCCAGGAGCGAGTCCTCGCCCTGCCACGCAGTGGCGGCGGCAGACTCCGGCCCTGCGCGTGCCGCCGCGGCCGCGTCCGCCACCAACTCCCCGAGGGCATCGACCGCCCCCTCCTCGGCAACCGCGAACGCGCGTGCGCTCCCGAAGTCGTAAACCAGCGCCGCCTGGGTACGCACCGCGAAGGCAATCCAGGGGAGCGGTGTGCGCGGCAGCGCGAGTCGCGGCTCGATCTCCCCGGCCAGCTCGTAAGCGAAGTACAGCGCCCAGGCGCCTGCGAAGCGCCGCGCGCCCGGCGCAGGAACTGCCGTGGGTGGCGTGCACTCGGCGAGCCACCAGTTATCCAGCACCTCAAGAAAGCCAGTGCCGTGCGCAGTGAAGCCGTCCGCCTGCAGGCGTCCGTCGCAGTGCAGGACGAGCGCCGCGCGCGGCGCCGCAAACAGCACGCTCTGCGTGCCGAGGGAGCCGGTTGCGGCGCTGTCGAGCAACAGCGGGTAGCGCTCAGGAGCGCAGGCCGCGAGCTGCCGCAGGAGCGCCGGCGGGGCGTCGAGCTCGCGGACGAGAGGTGCGCGCGTGGCGGTCGGCCTGCGTAGGCAGCGGGCTAGGCGCTGAAGCGACGGAAGATCAGCGACCCGTTTGTGCCGCCGAAGCCGAAGGAGTTCGAAAGGGACACGTCGATCTTCATGCGCCGCGCGGTGTTCGGAACGTAGTCGAGGTCGCATTCCGGATCCGGCGTGCGGTAGTTGATGGTCGGGGGCGCCACGCCGTCCCTGATCGCCAGCACCGAGAAGATCGCCTCAACGACACCGGCAGCGCCGAGCAGGTGCCCGGTCATGGATTTGGTAGAACTTATCGCGACGCGCCTGGCGTGCTCCCCGAAGGCGCGCTTCATCGCCACCGTCTCAGCCTTGTCGCCCAGCGGGGTCGAGGTCGCGTGAGCGTTGATGTACTGCACGTCGGTGGCGTTCAGGCTTGCATCCTTGAGCGCATTGACCATGGCGAGGCGCGCGCCCTCCCCATTCTCGGGTGGCGCGGTGATGTGGTAGGCATCGCCGCTCATGCCAAAGCCCACAAGCTCGGCGTGGATGCGCGCACCGCGGGCGCGCGCGTATTCAAGCTCCTCGAGCACCATGGCGCCCCCACCATCGCTCAGCACGAATCCATCCCGGTCCTTGTCCCAGGGACGACTCGCCTCGGTCGGCGCATCGTTGCGCGTGGAGAGCGCTTTCGCCTGCCCGAAGCTGCCCAGCCCACAGCGCGTGGTGGCCATCTCGCCGCCGCCGGCGATGATCACATCCGCATCCCCGTACTGGATGGTGCGCATGCCGAGTCCGATCGCGTGGGTCGAGGTCGTGCAGGCCGTGACGACCCCCAGGTTCGGGCCCTGCAGTCCGTAACGGATCGACAGGTGTCCGGCAATCATGTTGATAATGGTCGCCGGCACGAAGAACGGCGAGATTTTGCGCGGATTATTCGCCTTCAGGTACTCGCCATACTCCGCCTCGATGGTGCCGAGCCCACCGATGCCGGCGCCACACACCGCGCCGCAGCGCGTCGGATCAGCCTTGGAAAAGTCCAGACCCGAATCGGCGACTGCCTGCACCCCGGCGGCCACGCCGTAATGCATGAAGTCGTCCATGCGGCGCGCTTCCTTGGGCGGGATGTACTGGGCGACGTCGAAGTCGCGCACCGCGCCGCCAAAGCGTACCGGAAACGCGGATACGTCGAAGCGCGTCACCGGGGCGATGCCGCTCTCGCCGCGCAGCACGGCCGCCCATGCTGATGGGACGGTACTCCCCACCGGAGACACCATCCCGAGCCCCGTTACGACGACGCGGCGCTTGCTCACACGCTTTCCTGTGGCGCCTGCAGCGACTTCAGGATTTGCTGCGGCGCTCGTTGATGTAGTCGATGGCCTGGTGGACAGTCGTGATCTTCTCAGCGTCCTCGTCCGGGATTTCGATCTCGAACTCCTCTTCGAGGGCCATCACCAGCTCGACCGTGTCGAGTGAATCGGCTCCCAGGTCGTCAACGAACGAAGCATCGTTCGTGACCTGCTCCTGTTTGACGCCCAGCTGTTCGGCCACGATGGCCTTGACCTGCTGCTCAACAGTGCTCATTAGCGGTTGGTCCTTGTGTAGCTAGAAAATTCGTTTTCCCCGTCGCCGACCGAGGGCGACAGCGGGCGCGGTATTGTAGGGGAACACCCCCCGGGGTGCCACTCGCCCGCCGTTCCTGCGAGTGATTGTTTTTACTGGTGAAAGTAGCGTATGGCGCTCACGGCATGTACATGCCGCCATTGACGTGCAGGGTCTCACCGGTGATGTAGGACGCT
This sequence comes from Gammaproteobacteria bacterium, assembly GCA_003156695.1. GTDB lineage: Bacteria > Pseudomonadota > Gammaproteobacteria > Steroidobacterales > Steroidobacteraceae > 13-2-20CM-66-19. The sequence continues at coordinate 26,126 of PMHN01000330.1, read as the reverse complement.
TGCGGGGAAACGAGGAACAGCACCGCCGCGGCGATATCGGCAGGCGTCCCGAGGCGCGCCATCGGAATCTGCTGCAGCAGCGTCGCGCGCTGGGGTTCACCCAGGGCGCGCGTCATGTCGGTGTCGATAAATCCCGGCGCGACGGCGTTCACCGTGATGCCGCGGGTCGCGAGTTCCTTGGCGAGCGACTTCGTAAACCCCAGCAGTCCCGCCTTGGCCGCCGCGTAGTTGGCCTGGCCGGGATTGCCCGTCACACCCACGATGGACGTCAGGTTGACGATCCGCCCGTGGCGATCCTTCATCATGCGGCGCAGGCACGCCTTGGTGAGACGAAACACGGCGGTGAGATTGGTGGCGATGACGCTGTCCCAGTCCTCCTGCTTCATGCGCAGCAGCAGCATGTCGCGCGTGATGGCGGCGTTGTTGATGAGGATGCTCGGCAGGTCGTCCGCGTTCTCAAGCTCGCTCACCAGGGCATCTATCGAGGCGGGGTTGCCGGCATCGAGCACCGCTCCGCGCCCCTTGAAGCCGTGCGACGCAAAGTCGGCCGTAAGCTTTTCCGCGCCGCTGATGGTGGTCGAGGTGCCGATGACGCGCGCGCCGGCGCCCCCCAAGGCGAGCGCGATGGCATGCCCGATGCCGCGCGAGGCGCCCGTGATGAGTGCGACGTCGTTTTCAAGCATGAGCATCCCCCTCAGTCTATCGGCCCTTAGTCGCCGTCAGCGCCGTCGCGATTGAGGCCGGATCCTCGAGCGCGAGAAAACTTAAATCCGCCCGCCGCTCGATGCGGCGATTCAGACCCGTAAGCACCTTCCCCGGACCGCACTCGATTACCTGCGCCACAGCGCCCGCGCTCACCGCGCGCAGCGTTTGCGGCCAGCGCACCGGGCTTGAGATCTGCCGCACCAGTACGTCGCGGATGTCATCCGGCTCGCTGTGCGCTGCGGCGTCAACCGCACTCACGTATCCGATGCGCGGCCTGCGCACCTCGAGTGCGCGCAGGCGCTCACCCAGACGTTCGCCCGCGCCGCGCATGAGGCTGGTGTGTGAGGGCACGCTGACCGGCAGCACCACGGCGCGCTTGGCGCCACGTGCTTTTGCTGCCTCGATGGCGCGCTCCACGGCCGCGCGCTCACCCGCGATGACCACCTGGCCGGGTGAATTGAAGTTTGCCGCCTCCACCACTGCGCCCTGTGCCGCCTCGCGGCAGGCCGCTTCGACTGCCTCGTCCGTAAGGCCGAGGATGGCGGCCATGGCGCCGGTGCCGGCCGGGACGGCCTCCTGCATGGCCTGGCCACGAAAGCGCACCAGCTCGAGCGCCGCACGGAAGTCCAGCGACTCGCCGCACACGAGTGCCGTGAACTCCCCGAGGCTATGTCCGGAGAGCACTGCCGGAGAGGCACCGCCCTGCGTGCGCCAGGCGCGCCAGGTCGCAACCCCCGCTGCGAGCATCGCCGGCTGGGTGCGCTCGGTGGCATTGAGGGCCTCTTGCGGCCCCTCGCTCACGAGCCTCCATAGATCGAAGCCCAGTACGGCGGAGGCCTCCGCGAAGGTCGCGCGCACCACTTCAAACGCGCCGCCAAGCGCGCCGAGCATGCCGACCGACTGCGAGCCCTGGCCCGGGAACACAAAGGCAAACGACATGGGTACCCTTCGAAAAATCCCAGGGAGTATAGCGGCTTAGGCCGCCGGCCTTAGAAACGCCGCCACCGCCCCGCCCCCGATCACCCCGTACAGATGCGCCTGGGTCACTACCGTCCCGCCCGCGAGCGGCAGCGCGCCGACCCAGTGCTCCCAGGCGAGCTTCAGCGCGAGAAACCCTGCCAGCACCCAGCCGTCGCGCTCGCGGCGGCGGATATGCGCCATGGCGCCCGCAGCCATGACGCCGTGCAGCGCGCCTGAGGAACCCACATACCACTGCACGGTCGAAGCGCACAGCCACAGGCCCACGTCAATCGCAGCGATCGCCCCCAGCAGCACGAGGAGCCACTGACGCGCGGAATAGTCGCGGGCGAACAGCGCCCACATGAGAGCAAGACCACAACAGTTCAGCAGCGCGTGCCGCAGGTCCAGGTGAACCAGGTGCCCGGTCAGCAACCGCCATGCCTCGCCGCCGGCGAGCCCCGTACGGTCGTAGCGCAGCAGCGCCCGGCCTTGCTCGCCCGTCAGAGCAAGCAGGAGGAGCAGCCCGCAGGCCGCCAGGAGCGTAAATCCCCAGGCGCCGTCGCAATTCAGAGACTTGAGCACCCTGTGCACGTGGTTCACAGGGTAAACGGACCCCATTTGTTATGATCCCGACCCGTTTTATGGCCTCAACGGCGGCTGCGCCGCCTACGGAACACATCGCATGAGTTACATCGCCCGCGAGGTTAGCAGACACCGGGGCGCGCGGAACGCGCGCGGCTTTACGCTGATCGAGATCATGGTGGTCGTGATCATCATCGGCCTGCTGGCGGCGTTCATTGTGCCGAAGGTCATCGGCCAGGTGGACCAGGCCAAGGTCAGCAAGGCCAAGGCCGACATCCAGGCGCTCGAGGCCGCGCTCACCATGTACCGGATCGACAACTCGCGTTTCCCCACGACCGACCAGGGGCTGCAGGCGCTGACGCAGAAGCCGAACGATCCGGCGATCAAGAACTGGAAGCCAGGCGGCTACCTTGAGCGCATCAGCAAGGACCCCTGGGGCAACGACTACCAGTACGCGTATCCGGGCACTCACGGCAAGGACTATGACCTCTTCAGCATGGGCGCCGATGGTCAGCCGGGCGGTGAAGGTCTCGATGCCGACATTGGCAACTGGAATCTCGGCGACTANNGCGAATTTGTCGGACTGCGGCTACGCTCCCGCCGGCAAAAGGCGTGGCTCGATGCGGACCCGCTGCGATCACTTCAGCAGCCGAGCACTTCGTGGCAAGGTTGGGCGCACGGGCTTTTGCCGACTGCTCATTGCCAGGTTGTTGAGTCGGCTGGTGCGACAGGCTACTAGTCCATTGGCCGGCTGCGGCCCCATGCGGCTGCGGCGCACCGGCGGTTTCACCCTTATCGAACTGCTGGTGGTGGTGGTCATCATCGGTGTGATCGCCGCCGGCATGGTGCTGTCGGTGGGCCTGACGGGGCGCGATCGCGAGCTCGAGCGGGAGAGCAACCGCCTGCTGGCACTCTTCGAGTACACACGCGAGCAGGCGGAGCTTCAAAGCCGCGAGTACGGCGTGATGTTCAAGGACGATGGCTATGAGTTTCTCACCTACGACGTGCGGCGCGCGGCCTGGAGGAGCATCGGCGACGATGACGCACTCGAGCCTCGCAAGCTCCCCGACGGACTTGGCGTCAAGCTAACCATCGAGGCGCGACCGGTGGTACTCACGCGGCCTGCCGACGCCAAGGACAAGACGCCACAGGTCATGATTTTTTCCGATGGCGATCTCACGAACTTCGCCGCAACACTGGAGCGTGACGGCGGGATACGCAGCGTAACCCTCACGCAGGACGACAAGGGCGCCGTGACACTGCAGCCGATGGTGGAACCGAAGTCATGAAGCGCGACCGGGGCTTCACGCTGATCGAAGTGCTGGTGGCGCTCGCCATTGTCGCCGTCGGCATGGCCGCGGTGATGCGCACCCTCACCTCTTCAGCAGACACAGTTTTTTATCTGCGCGACAAGACCTTCGCACAATGGGTGGCGCTGAATCAGATCGCCAACCTGCGCCTGAGCGGCCAGGTGCCGGCGGTTGGCAACAGCGACGGCGACATCGATTACGCCGGCCGCAAGTGGCACTGGCGCGAGGAGGTGGTCGCCAGCGAAGTCCCCGGGATCGAGCGCATCGATGTGAAGGTGCGGCCGTCGGACCTCAAGGTCGCCGATGAGGACAGCGGCTGGTACACCACGGCGAGCGGAATTTACGGCGATGCGATCGCGGCGCCGCGCGGCGACACGCCGGACTGGGGCTCGCAACTGCTCATGCCGGCGCTACCCGGAGGCGGAACTACGCNNCTCGCAAGGCGCGACTGGCCCGCAGAGTCCGCTGGGTTCCCCGGGCGGAATCGGCTCCCAGGGGACGATCGGGTCCCCGGGTACCCTCGGTTCCCCGGACCCCGGCACGTCCACCGGCTCCTCCGATCCCGGCTCATCCGATCCCGATCCCGGCCAATGAAAGCACGCGCCCGCGGGTTCACGCTGATCGAGCTGATGGTGGCGCTATTCATTGCCGCTCTCATGTTCGCGATGGGGTACGGCGCCTTGAGCCAGGGGCTGAAGAATCACGACACACTCAAGGACCAGCAGGCGCGTCTGCTGGCGCTGCAGACCACGGTACGTGTGCTCGAGCAGGACTTCGTGCAGCTGACGCCTCGGCCGGTGCGCCAGGCGGTCGGGGACGAGCCCGCGCAACCGGCGCTGCTGGCTGGCACGCCCGGCACGCCGCCGATCGTGGCCTTCACGCGCGGCGGCTGGGCAAACCCCGCGGGTGTGCAGCGTACGGGTTTGGAGCGCGTCGCGTATGTGGTGGAAGACGGCACGCTCAAGCGCGAGCACTGGAATGTCCTTGACCCGACGCTCGCGAGCACGCCCGTCACGCGCGACATGCTGACGCACGTGAAGAACCTCAGCCTGCGCTACATGGACGTCAACCGCGTGTGGCAGGTGCAGTGGCCGCCGCCGACGGTAGCGGGCGTGATCGCCCAGGAGAGCAATCTGCGCCTGCGGCCGATCGCCGTGGAAATCACACTCGACACCGAGGACTGGGGAACGATCGTGCGCGTCGTCGAGATCGCCTCGTGAGCCCCCGCGGCAGCACGCAGCGACAGCGCCCGCGCACGCTCCCCGCCACGCAGCGCGGCATTGCGCTGCTGGTGGCGATCCTGCTGGTGGCGCTCGGCACCATGCTCGCCGCAGCGATCGCCTATGAGAACGCCATGACCGCGAGACGCGGGGCCGCAACCTACGCGTTCGATGAGTCGCTGCTGGTGCAGCAAGGCGCCGAGGCGCTCGCCGCCTTCGGCCTGCGCGAGGTGTGGCGTTCGGATCAGCAATACACTTACGCCAACCAGGGTTGGGCCAAGCCGGTGGGACCACTCGAAGTCGTGCCGGGGGTGATGCTGGAGGCGTCGCTCGAGGACCTGCAGGGGCGCTTCAATCTCAACAACCTCGTGAATGAGGACGGCACGCCTGACGCAACCGAGGTAACGGCTTTCCAGCAGCTGCTGGCGATGCTGGGTCTTGAACCCTCGTGGGCCGGTTACATGGTCGACTGGATCGACCGCGACATCACGCCCTCGGTTCCCTATGGGGCCGAGGACAGCGTGTACATGGGCCAGAACCCGCCGTATCGCACTCCCAATCGCTACATCACGAGCGCCAGCGAGCTCTTGGCGCTGCCGGGGTTCGGTCGCACCCGGTATCTGCAGCTCGCGCCCTATGTCACGGCGCTGCCGTGGGGCCAGCACCTCAACATCTGCACCGCCTCGGGCGTGGTGCTCGACGCTTTTCTCGGGCATGGCGACTTCAGTTCCGATCCGCAGGGACTGGAGCAAAACCGCCAGTCGGCGCCTGGTTGTTTTCCGAAAATGAGCGACTACCAGGCGGCGTTCAGCAACACCAATCCTCAGGCCTGGGCGAATGTGCAGAAGGAGATCCAGATCAACTCACATTACTTCCGGCTGACGAGTTACATCACTATTGGCAGTAGTGAATTCAACTTGTACAGTCTTCTGTACCAGGACGGGCAGAACGGCGGCGCCGTGCGTCCCATCCTGCGCAGCTACACTGCGGACTGATCCGTGACGAGACTCGCACATGGCTGACTGGTTGCTCATTCGCTTAGCGCGCGTGCCCGGGGGCAACGCCTCGTGGTTGATCGCCGATTCGCGCGGCGCGGCTGCCGGCGCCCCACAGGAAGGCCCGCTGTCGCTCGCGGCACCACGCGCAGCCGGACGACGCGTATGCGTGCTGGTCCCCGGCACGGATGTGCTGCTCACCGAGCCCGAGGTGCCGATCAAGGCCGGCGCACGCCTGCAGCAACTCGTGCCCTATGCGCTCGAAGAACATCTCGCGGACAACATCGAGGAGCTGCACTTTGCCATCGGCAAGCGCGCCGGGGACTCCCCGCGCGCGCCGGTCGCCGTGGTTGCGCGCGCGCTCCTGCAGGAGTGGCTGACGACGCTGCGCGCGGCAGGAATCGAGCCGGCAGTGATCTACGCTGACAGTGCCTTGCTGCCGGAAAATCCGGGCCAGGCCGTGGCGCTGCTGGAAGAGGACGCCGTGGTCGTGCGCCCACCCGGTGGCGCACCGGTGACACTACCCGCGGCGGCACTGAGTGAGGCGCTCGACATCGCACTGGCCGGCGCGGAGGGTGGTGGCCGCGGGCTCATCCTGTACACCGGCGCTGCCGAATGGCAGCAGCACTCGGCGCAGGTCGAGGCGGCACGCGCGAAATTCGACGGCATCAAGGTGCAGCTGCTGACCGGCGGACCGCTGGTGCTGTTCGCACAGCAGCTCTCCTCGGCGACCCCTATCAACCTGTTGCAGGGCAGCTATGAGCCAACGAGCACGCACGCTGCCGGGCTGCGCGCGTGGCGCGTCGCGGCGATGCTGCTCGCGGGTCTCATCGCCCTGCACGTGGTGGGCAAGAGCTGGCAGCTGCACTCGCTGCACAGCAAGGAACACCAGGTCGAGGCGTCCATCCGCGATACTTTTCACATTGCGATGCCCGGAGTGCAGAACACCGCCGACGCCCGCCACCGCATGGAGCAACGCCTGGCGAGCGCACGCGGCGCCGGCCAGGGACTGTTGGCGGCGCTGCAGGCACTGTCCCAGGCGCGCGCCACTGCCCCCGGGACGAGCGTGCAGGCGCTCACTTTCCGCGACGGCACGCTGGATCTGAAGCTCTCGGTACGGGATGCGGCGAGTCTCGACCGCGTGAGCCAGTCACTGCACAACAACGGCTGGCAGGCGAGTCTCACCGGCGGCAGTAATGCCGGCAGCGCCTACGAGGGACGCATCCAGGTGCGAGCCGGGGGAACCTGACGCCTATGAAGAAAGCCGACCTCAGTTCCCTGTCACTGGAATCGTTCGCCGCCCTGCCCGTGCGCCAACAGCGCCTGGTGGTGGGCGGTATCGTGATGGCAATCGTGCTGCTGATCGTCGCGGTTCTGGTGCCGCTCGACCACAGCGTTGCCAGCGCGCAGCAGCGCCTGGCGAAAAAGCGTGCGGACCTTCTGTGGATGCAGGGTGTGGCTCCGGAACTTGCAACCGCGCCCGCACCGCCCTCGGACAGTGGTGAGTCGCTGCTGGTCATCATCGACCGGTCGGCGCGCGAGTCGGGACTGGCAAGCTCGCTCACCGGCAGCGAGCCGGGCACCGGCGGCAGCCTCGCGGTGCGGCTGCAGAAGGCGCCGTTTGACACCCTCGTCNNCGGCTCGCACAGCAAAACGGCATCGTGGTGGAGTCCGCCACCATCGATGGCGCCGGCGCACCCGGGCTCGTGAACGCCGCGGTTGTGCTGCGTTCGAGCTGAAGTGAAGCGCGGAACCTGGATCGGGTTGGCCGCCGCGGCCGTGTTTGCGGTGGTGTTCGTGGCGCGCATGCCCGCGAGCTGGATTCTCCCGACGAGCGGTGCGAACGCCCTGTGTGCAAGCGTCGACGGCTCACTGTGGAGCGGCTCGTGCAGCGGCATGAGCATCGCGCATAACCCGATCGGGGACCTCAGCTGGGAACTGCATCCGTTGCGCCTGTTTGCGGGCGAGCTTGCCGCGCACGCCAATGCTGTTCATGGCGCGGCCCAGGCGAGCGCCGATGTGGCGCTGTCCTTCGGGCAACGCATCACGGCCCGCAACCTCGTCGGCGATTTTCCGCTCGACCCCACCGTCATTCCCGGACTGCCGGCCACGCTTTCCGGGAGCGCACACTTCGAGCTGCCGCTCGCACGCATGGTGCACGGCGTCGTCACACAGCTGCAGGGTCGCATTGAGGTGCATGACCTGGTGGACCGCAGTGGCGGAGCAACCGCACTCGGTAGTTACGTCATTGAGTTTCCCGCAGGGGCCACCGGCGACCCGGTCGGCAAGCTCCACGACCTGGATGGACCGCTGGCAGTCGAAGGAACGATGCGCCTGACGCCTCAGCCCGGATTTGATCTGCAGGGCGAGGTCACCGCCCGACCGGGGGCGCCCCCGCAACTCATCAACAATATCCGCTTCCTGGGTTCCCCCGACGCGCTCGGCCGGCGGCCGTTTGGGATCAGCGGGACACTGTAAGCTCGCGCAGCACGCCGAGCAGCGGAAAGTACAACGCCGCCCTCACCGGCTCAGGCCCCAGGGCGCGCGCCAGCGCCGCGTAAGCGGTGAGCTGCCCGTGGTAGCGCTGCATTTCCTGATCAAGAAATTCCTCCAGCCCGCCGCCCTCGTGGCGGCTGGTCTTGTAGTCGATTACCCAACGCGTGCCGTTTTCGTCCACGAAGCAGCGATCGATCACCACGCTGCGCAGGCGCCCCTCACTCAAGCCCGTCAGCGCCAGCTCGCTGCGCCCGTCACGATGCCGCGCGAGAATCCAGCGGCCCCGTTCATCCGCGACGGTACGCTGCAGCGCCGCGGCAATGACGCGCGCCGCCGCGGGACGTTCGGCAGCCGCGACGCCCTGGCGGCGCAGCTCGCCTTCGAACACTGCCAGCTGCGCATCTGACTCAGGCGCGGCAGGCAGTTCACCTGAATCCGCGGCGCGCGCCAGCCGCGCGTGCACGATGGTGCCGACGTGCCGCTGTGTTTCCCCGACCCAGCTGAATTCCTGCACCTCGAGCGCGGCGCGCGCGAGCGGCAGGTGTGCGAGTTGCGGCGCCGCGGGGAGTTGCGCAGCACTCCAGCCGGTCACCAGCCGGCGCAGCGGCAGCGCTGCCCCGGGCGCGGCTCCCGGTGCGGGCGTGGCGTTGGTGTGAAACGAGTCAGCCAGCGCCGGCCAGAGGCAGGCCAGGAGGCTGCGCCCGTCAGGGCTCATGCTGCCGTCCTCTTTTTTCTCCGGTGCAGCGGACAGATGCAGCGTCTCGCGCGCCCGCGTCGCCGCCACGTACATGAGGCGGGCGCGCTCGTGCGTCCAGCGGCCCTTCTGCAGGCTACGGATCAGCGCGCTCAGGGGTTCGCGCTTCGCACGCCGGTCTTCGGTGGCGGGAGCCACCGCCATCAGCAGATCACTGACATTGCCATCCCGCGGCAGATCGATCCACTCCAGCAGCTCACCGCGACCCTGGTCGGGGATGCGCTCGAGCGCTGGCACGAACACATGATCAAACTCGAGGCCCTTGGCGCGGTAGATGGTCATGATCTGCACGGGATTGTCGTGCGTCGCACGGGGCGCGCTGTAGAGATCGCGCAGCAGCGCGGGGAAGTCCGCGGGTCCCCGCCATTCAAACACGGCGGCGCGCGCCGCGAGTGCTTCGAAGAAGGCATGCGCATCCTCGAGATCCTGGGCGCCGTACGCATCGCAGGCGCCGAGGCGCACCCACACCGACTCAAGATAGTCCGCCGCCGGCTGCCCATCGCGCCGCTCCAGCGCATCGTGCAGCACTTCCCGCAGACGCAGGAGGCGCGGCCGGTCATCCGACGGGCAGCGCGCCAGGCGATCCGGACGCGACAGCGCTTCGAAGATGAGCAGCGGATCCTTCGCCCGCGACAAGGCCGTGAGTGTTGCCAGCCGCGCCCCGCACCACGGCGCGCGCAGCACGGCCAGCCAGGCGCTGCGATCGGCAAGATCGTGCAGGGCGCGGGAGAGCTGTACCAGGTCGCGCACGATCGGTCGCTCTGCCAGCGGCACGAGGTCCACGCCGAGGGGCTCAAGCCCACGCACTTTCAGCTCACTCACGATCGCGGCGGCATGCGCGCGCACCGCGACCAGCACGGCCACGGTCGCGGCGGGATTTTCGCCCCTGAGCCTGTGAATCTCGGCGGCCACGCCCCTGGCCTCGGCCTGGGCATCCCCCGGATACAGCTGCAGCGTTACGGCGGCCGCGGCAGGAATCGGCGCCGCCCGCGCGCCCTGCGGCACGCGCGCCGCGATGCTCGGTGCAAAAGTCACCGCGCCCGCACGCAGGTCATCCGCCGGGGCCAGCACCTGCGCAAATACCTCGTTGGTCCAGCGGACCAGTTCAGGACGGGCACGGAAATTCTGTGTCAGCCGCAGCGGCATCAGGTGCACCTCACGAACGCCGCGCTCGCGTGCGGCGATGAAGAGCCCGACTTCCGCATCGCGAAAGCGATAGATGGACTGCATGGGGTCGCCGACGACAAACAGGGTGCGGCCATCACCCGCCTCCCATCCGGCTGTCAGTAGCTCCAGGAGCTGGAACTGGGCGAGCGAGGTGTCCTGGAACTCGTCCACCAGGATGTGCCGCAGTTTCAGACCGGTGCGCAGCGCCAGGTCCGTGGGCTCGGAAGCGGCGCTTAAGGCCGCACGGGCGGCCCCGGCGATGCAGGTGTAGTCGACCTTGCCGGCCGCGAACTGCAACTCCAGTTCCGCCGCGGCGCGCGCCAGTACGCGTGACAGGGCCGCGAGCGCGGAGCTGTCCGCAGCGCTCAGCAGCGGCGGCGGCAGTGAAACCAAGTCGTGCAGTGAGCTCTCGAGGCCCTCGATGCCCGACAGCAGTTCGATACAGGCGCTCAGCGCCGCACGCGACGCGGGTTCCGTGTACTCAACTCCAAGATGTTTCGCGGCGAGGCTCTTGCGCCAGCTGCCGCGCTCGGTGAGCGTAAGGGAACCCAGGCGCTGCCACGCGGCAAGATGGGCGGCATCAGGCTCCAGAGCGCCAACACCGGGGAGCGCCGCCGCGGCGCGCAGGAGTGAGTTGGGCACGAGGCGGCAGGTTGCCACCAGCCGCGCGCCAATGATGTCCGCGAGACTCGCATTGACCCGCTCGCACAACACCTGCGGCTTGTGATCAACGACATAGCGCAGCCAGTGGCCGCGTCGCGACAGCATCTGCGCGAGCAGCCGCTCGAGCAGGTTCCAGTTGTTGTCGAAGCGTTCGAACAGCAGCTCGATATCCGCGCCGAGCTGCGCCTCGTTCTCACCTTCCACGAGGGTGCGGCGCGCGGCGCGCCGATAAAGCTCCTCCGGAGCATCTGTCACGCTAAACGCCCCGCCGGCTCGTGCCGCCACCGGCAGCTGGCTTGCCAGCCAATAGTCGAATGAGTCGATGGTCTGGATGCGCAGCGCCTTGGAATCCCGCAACAGCTGCCAGCCACGCGCGGCAGCGTGGCGCAAGGCGTTTGCGGCCAACGCCTGCAGCTGTGCGCGGTTGGGATCGTCGTCCTCAATTTCACCGCGCAGCGCGCACATCACCCGCTCGCGCATCTCGCCGGCCGCCTTGCGGGTGAAGGTGATTGCCAGAATCTCGTCCGGCTCGTCCACCGTGCATAACAGGCGCAGAAAGCGCTGCGTGAGCACCGCCGTCTTGCCCGAGCCGGCCGGCGCCTGCAGCAGGATCGAGCGCGCCGGATCGATCGCGTCGGCGCGCGCCTCCAGATCCGCACGCAGCAGCGCCTCACTCATCGGCGCCCGCCTCTGCCCCGGACGGCTGCTCGCGCTCGGCGATGCGGCAGATGTTGATGACGTGGCAGTTCCTGCAGGCGCCCGCCTTCGGATCGACGGCGGCGTCGCCGGCGATGAACGCGAGCACGAGGCGCTCGAGAACGCCGCGCCAGGTATGGCGCTGCGCCTGCCAGGCATCCGCAGACGCAGCTCCGGGAATTGCGCGTACCGACTTGACTCCGGGCAGCAGCCCCGTCTCGCGCGCCACGCCGTCGAAGCGCAGCGCGCGTGGATTGACCCACACGGTTGCCAGCGCCGCCACGTCCTCTCCGAGTGCCACAAGATAGGCCAGCAGCTGCGGATAGGTCGGCCGCGGGTCGTACCAGCGCGCGCTCGCGTGAGTGCCGGTCTTGTAGTCGAGCACTGCGCGCCCGCCGGCGGCCAGCACATCGACCCGATCGATGCGCATTTCCACGGTGGCACCGGCGAGTACCAGCCGGGCTTTCTGCTCGGTGCTCTCAACCTGAAACGCTGATCGACCGCGATCCAGCTCGCACAGCTTCCTGATCAGCCGCCCGGCGCGCCGGCACTCGCGCGCGAGTGTCCCCGGCATGGCCGCAAAGAGATCGGTCTGACCTGGAACCACCGGCCGGCGGCGCCGNNCGACCACATAATCGCGCGCGCTGCCGAGGAAGACGCGCCGCACGACCGTCCCCTCGACCGGTGCGACACCGGCCGGCGGCGCCGTGCGCCGGGGGCGCGAGCCACCAGTGCCAACGCAGCCTCACCGACGCAATGTGCGATCAGCTCATCGAGCGCTGCTTCACTCAGGGCACGCAGCGACTGCCAATCCCGCAACCGTCCCCACAGGCTCTCGAGCGCGCTGTGCAGGAGCGTGCCGCGATCCATCGCCGCAATTCCCGGCTCGGCGAGCGGTAACTCCACGCTCCCCAGCCGCAGTTCCGCGTAGGCCTTGAACGGGCACGTGTTCTGCAGGTCGAGCGTTCGGGTACCGCGCGGCAACGGCGCCGCGACGTTCCAGGAAACCCCGGTGTGGTCGGCGATGAGTTCGGTGCGCTGCTCACGGTGCAGGCTCGCCGGCAGCCAGGCCGAGCGCTCCATGCCCGCAGGCGCCGGGCGCGCTGCAAGCAGTGGGCTTGGCAGAAGCTCGAGATCCTCGGCGTGCCGGGGAGCGCTCAGTACCAGCTCATCACTCCCCGCGCGCCACGCCGCCGCGAGCACGCGGGCCTGCGCGAGACGGCCCTCGGCACTCGCGGCTGGCACCCCGGCCGTGCGTTGCGCGGTAATCGGCAGAAACGGATCCGGTGCCACTGCCTGCGGGAAAGCATCCGCATGCAGTTCTGCAACCCAGATGCCGTCGTAGCGCACGACCGGGTCGGCGAGCATCGGGGAGATCGTCACCGTGACATCTTCCTCAGCGGGGCTGAAAGCACTGCGCGCTGCGAGCGCTTCGAGCAGACTCAGTGCTTCCTCGCGACCCAGGGTGCCGATGCTGCCGGTGAGCGCGCCGAACTCCTCGAGCAATTCATGCCAGCGCATCAGCGTCTGTTGCCCCGGACTGTCCGCCGCCAGCGGCCCGGGCCAGAGCGCCGCCTCGAGTGAGGCGCGGAATCGTTCCGACCAGGTGCGCGGGGACACCCGCACGCTGCCGGCACCCGCGCCGAGCATCGCGGCGGCGCGCGCGANNGCGCGAGCTGACCAGCCCACTCGCGCGCGCTGCTTCGCAGGTCCGCCTTCAGGAGGCTGAGCGCGCCCGACAAGTCCTGCAGCCGCGCCGTGACCAGCTTTCTGTCACGCAATTTAAGATCAAGCCGGGCCCGCGTGGTCGCACTCGGCGAACTCCAGTGGGGAGCACGCGTCCAGGCGCTCAGATGCGCGCCATCCAGCTCGCGGCCGGCGAGGAAGCCCAGCGTCGTCAGCGCATGGGCGATGGCGGGTATTTCCGCGAGCGGCCGCCCGCCTTCGATGCCGACCAGCGCCTGCGATGCGCTCGTCGCGCCAAGCACGCTGCGCGCATCGAGCGCCTGGCGGATGAGCGCGGCGAGCCGCTCGCGCGCCCCGGGTGTCCCCGGCAACATGACGAGCAGGCGCGCATCGGGCTGTCGCCGCACGCGCTCAGCACACCAGGCGGCGATGCGTTCGGACTGCTCGCGCCGATCAACGCACACGAGGAGATGGGAGTCTGCATCCGCCGCCGGAGGGCTGGCCGCAGCGGCGGTGCCGCGTGCCGCCACGAGGGATGCCAGTCGCGGCGGCACCGCGTCAAACCCACGCAGCGAAAGCGGTCGATCTTGCTGCGGATCAGCTGCCCGGATGCCCGACAGTAATGCATCGACGCTCGCGGCCCCCAGCGCCCGGCAGCGCTCATCGAACGCCTGTCGCGCCTTGAACAACAGCTGCGCTTCACTCCCGGAAGCACCGGCGCGGACCTCCATGTTGTACTCGCAGGCGAGCGCGCTCGAGCGTTGCAGGCACTCTCCGAGCGTCGCAGCGTTTAAGAGCGGCAGATCTGCCGTGAGCTCGACCGCGCTCTGCCGCCACAGGTACCACTCTTCTGCTGCGCTCAGCACCCGCGGTCCGTTCGCCGGTGACTCCTGCACGGCCACGCGCTCAGCCTCGCGGCGCAGCCAGCTTCCCGCCGCCAGCACGTCCGCGCTCGCCCACACACCCGCACCTGCAGCGAGCTGTGTCGCCGCGTGCGTCAGTCTCACCGCATGAGCGCGCTGGCGCGTCGGCACGATGAGCGTGCCGCCGCGCGCGAGAATGTCAGTTAAGTCGTGTGGAAGCCTAAACAAATGAGGCTGTTAAGGATACTTCCATGAATTTACTTCACCCTCGAAGAGACGCTGACCACATTGTCGGGTGCGCGCCCGGCAGCGCGTGGCAGCGCGGCATAGGCACCCAGCAGCTCCTCGATCCGGCCGAACACATCCTTCAGCGTCACGGCATCCGGCAGGTTGGTGATCCGGAAATGATTGCGGTATGAGACATTGAAGCTCACTCCGGGAGCGACCAGCACGTGCTTCTGTTCCAGCAGGTCGAGCGTGAACTGCTGATCGTCGAAATCGGGCAGCGCCTGCGGGTCCACGCCGATGAAGGCGTACATCGCCCCGCCGGGCGGCGCAAGCCTGAGGTACCTGCTCGTGGCCGCGGCCTCGAGAATCGCCGCCCGCGATTCGTGCAGGCGCCCCCCTGGGGACACCAGTTCCTGGATGCTCTGATGGCCCCCGAGGGCTGTCTGCACGGCCCACTGCGCCATGACGTTGCTGCACAGGCGCAGGGAGGCGAGCAGCTCGAGCGCGTTCAGATAATCGCCGGCCGCGTGCGTGCGCCCGGAAAAAGCCACCCAGCCCACGCGGTAGCCGCAGGCACGGTAGACCTTGGAGAGCCCTGACAACGTCGCACACAGGGTGTCATGCACGAGCGTCGCCATGGGCACGAACTCGGCGCCGTCGTAGGTCATCTGGTCGTAGATTTCATCGCTGAACACGACCAGCCCGCGGGCCTGTGCCAGTTGCGCCAGCGCTTCGAGCACGTGGCGCGGGTACACCGCCCCGGTCGGATTGTTGGGATTGATGACGACCAGCGCGCGCGTGCGCGGGGTCATCAGCCGCGCCACCTCTTGCGGATCGGGCACGAAGCCGTTCTCGGGACGGCAGGGATAGTGCACTGCGCGACCGCGGTTGAGCGTGACGGCCGCCGTCCACAGCGGGTAATCGGGGCTTGGCACCAGCACTTCATCGCCGTCGTTGAGCAGCGCCCGCAGCACGAGGTCGATGAGCTCGCTCACGCCATTACCGATGAACACTTCCTCGGCCGTGACGCCGGTGACCCCGCGGGCCTGCTGTTGCATGACCACGGCCTCGCGCGCCGGAAAGATGCCCTTCTGGTGGCAATAGCCCTCCGCTTCGGCCAGGTTCTCGATCATGGCAAGCCGCATGGTCTCGGGCGTGCGCAGGCCAAAGGCGCGCGGGTTGCCGATGTTCAGCGACACGATTTCGTAGCCCTGGCGCTCGAGCTCATGGGCACGCCGTGCCAGCCGCCCGCGAATCTCGTAGCGCACGTGCTTCAGGCTCTCGCTCGGGCGGATGCTTTCTGCGGTCTTCATGGCGGGAAGGATATCAGCCCGATCACTAAAGCTCGCGCCAGCGGTGGCAGGCCACTTGACGATCGCCACCGGCAAGCTCCCACGCAGGCACGCGCTGCTGGCACACGGCCACGGCGTGGGGGCAGCGCGTCCGGTACACGCAGCCGCTCGGCGGATTGAGCGGCGACGGCGGCTCCCCGGGGAGCGCCCGCGCAAGGCGCGCGGGCTGCAGCTGCGGATCGGGCAGGGGCACGGCCGAGAGCAGCTCACGGGTGTAGGGATGCAGCGGCCGCGCGTAGAGTGACTGTGCGGGGGCGAGCTCCATCATGCGGCCCAGGTACAGCACCAGTACCCGCTCGCACAGACGTTGCACCAGTGCGAGATTGTGACTGACAAACACCAGCGACAGACCCGACTCGCACTGCAGCTGCGCCAGCAGGGTCACTATCTGTTGCTGGGTGGGCGTATCGAGCGCACTCACCGGCTCATCACACACCAGCAGGCGCGGCTTCACGATCATCGCCCGCGCGATGCCAACACGCTGGCACTCCCCGCCGCTCAGCTCGTGGGGATAGCGACCCGCGAGCGTCGCGGGCAGGCCCACGCGCCGCAGCGCGGCGTCGACCTCAAGTCCGCGTGCGGGTGCATCGAGCTCGGGGGCATGCACCCTGAGCGGCTCCGCGACGATCTCGCCAACCGTGCGCCGCGGATCGAGGCTTGCAAGCGGATCCTGGAAGATGATCTGCAGATCCCGGCGCAGCGCGCGCAGCTCTCCCGCCGGTAGCTCGCCCAGCGCCGCGCCCATCCACACCACGCGGCCGGAAGATGGCTTCAGCAGCTGCAGCACGGCGCGGGCCAGCGTCGATTTGCCGGCACCTGACTCCCCCACCACCCCCAGGGATTCACCAGCTCGCAGCTCGAAGCTGACCGCGTTCACCGCCGACAGCGCCGCGGCGCGCCCGAACCATCGCGCACCGACGGAAAATTCCACGCTCACGTCAGTGAGCGTGAGCGCCACCGCCTCCTGGCCGCGCGCGGCTTGCGTGACTCCCGCGGATGCGGTGAGGCGCGGCGCGTTACGCACCAGCGCCTGTGTGTAAGGATCGTGGGGCGCATTGAGGATCGCCGCAACCGCTCCGGTTTCGATCACGCGGCCGCCGCGCATGACGGCGACCCGATCCGCCACACCCGCCACCGCGCCGAGATCATGCGTTATGAGCACCATGGCCATCCCCTGCTCGCGCTTCAATTCCGCGAGCAGTGCCAGGATCTGTGCCTGGATCGTGACATCGAGCGAGGTCGTCGGCTCATCAGCGATGAGCAGTTGCGGCTCGCAGGCGAGCGCGATGGCGATCATCACGCGCTGGCGCATGCCGCCGGAGAGCTCGTGTGGATACTGCGCCATGCGGTGCGCTGGATCCGTCACGTGCACGCGCGTCAGCAGCTGCTGCGCGCGGGCGCGCGCCGCAGCCCAGCTGAGTTTGCGGTGGTGTACCAGAACCTCGGCAATCTGCTCCCCGATTCGCAGGTGCGGCGTGAGCGAGGTCATCGGATCCTGGAACACCATGCCGATCGCGGCACCGCGCAACCGCTCGAGTGCACGCGGCCCGGCGCGCAGCAGTTCCGTACCGCAAAACTGCGCCGCGCCCTGCACCCGGGCATTCGGCGGCAGCAGGCCAAGCAGCGCGAGGAACGACACGCTCTTGCCCGCGCCGGACTCACCGACCACGCCCAGGCACTCCCCACGAGCGACCTGCAGGCTCACATCACTCGCCGCACACACGACCCCGGCCGGTGTGGTGAACGAGACCGCGAGCCCGCAGAGGCGCAGCACTTGCGCGGGCCCCTGGGGTGTGACTTCAGCGTTCACGGGGATCGAGCGCATCGCGCAGGCCGTCGCCGAGCAGATTCAGGCAGACGAGAAGGGTCACCAGGAACAGCGCGGGCACGAGCAGCATCCACGGCGCGGACTGCATTTCCTGTGCGCCGACGTTGATGAGATTGCCGAGGCTCGCGTGCGGCTCCTGCACGCCGAGGCCGAGAAAACTCAGAAAGCTCTCGAAGATGATCATCTGTGGAATGGTGAGCGTCGCGTACACCGCCACCGGACCTAAGAGGTTCGGCACGATGTGCCGCCCGAGGATGGCGGCGGGCGTGAGTCCGGTTGCGCGTGCCGCCTCGATGAACTCGCGCCGTTTCAGCGCCAGGGTCTCCCCCCGCACGATGCGCGCGGTCGTGAGCCACCCCACCGCCCCGATCGCGATCAACAGCACGCCGATGCTGCCGCGCTGGAACAGCGTCGTGAGAATGATGACGATGAAGAGGTAGGGCAGTGAATACAGCACATCGACAAAACGCATCATCCACTCGTCGGTGCGGCCGCCGGCAAATCC
The DNA here is from genome assembly GCA_003156695.1 of Gammaproteobacteria bacterium. Taxonomy (GTDB): domain Bacteria; phylum Pseudomonadota; class Gammaproteobacteria; order Steroidobacterales; family Steroidobacteraceae; genus 13-2-20CM-66-19. The sequence goes on along the minus strand of PMHN01000330.1, from coordinate 8,116 downwards.
CGCTACCGCGCCCCAGGCAACGCCGATTACCAGACTCACGAGGCTGGCGAGAACGCTGATGAGCAGCGACAGGCGCACACCATAGAGGGTGCGCACGAACAGATCCCGCCCGAGGCGGTCGGTGCCGAGCCAATGCGCAGCAACGTGCCCCGGAGGCACGGCCAGGTGCTGCCAGTCGAGCTGGTCGAACGCCCAGGGACTGAACCACGGCCCGATCACGGCCAGGAGCGCGATCAGTATGAGCACCGTCAGAGCGAGGCGCGTCCCGCGGGCCGACGCCAGGCGGCGGCCGGCCCTGCGCCACAGCCCCGCCTGCGCCGCCGCCAGCACTTCACTCATGCCGCACACGCGGGTCGAGCCAGCCATAGAGCAGGTCAGCGATGAGATTGAACAGCAGCAGCAGCGCACCGTAGACCACGATCATGCCCATGACGAGCGGATAGTCCCGGTCGATCGCGCCCTGCACGAGGTAGCGTCCCGTGCCGGGCAGGCCGAAGACCGTCTCGACGACCAGTGACCCGGTGACCACGTACGCGAGGGCGGGCCCGAGGTAGCTCACCGCCGGCAGCAGCGCCGGCCGCAGCGCGTGGCGCCACAGCACACGTGTCCCGCCCAGGCCGCGCGCGCGGGCGCTGCGGATCCAGGGACTGCGCAGCACCTCCAGGAGGCTCGCGCGTGTGAGGCGCGCCAGATAGGCCGCGACGGGCAGCGCCAGCGTCAGCACCGGCAGCACGAGGTAGCGTGGTGCGCCCCGCTCCCAGCCCGCCACCGGCAACCAGTGCAGGGCGAGTCCGAACACGAGCGCGAACAGTGGCCCGGTCACGAAACTCGGCAGCGCGACCGCGAGCGCCGCGAACAGCGTCAGACCGTGATCGGCCCCCTGATTGCGCCAGGTCGCCGCCGCAATGCCCGCGGGGATACCGATGACGAGCGCCAGCAGGATCGCGAGGAGGCCCACCGTGATACTGACCGGCAGACCCTGGCCGATGAGCTCGGTCACGGTGAAATCGCGCTGACTTAAGGAAGGTCCGAAATCCCCGTGCAGAAGGCCGCCGAGGTAGTGCAGGTACTGAGCCGCGAGAGGTTGGTCGAGACCGTACAGGTGATCGAGGTTGGCACGCACGGCGGGCGTCAGTGTCTGCTCCTGGTCGAAGGGGCCGCCGGGCGCGAGCCGCACGATGCAGAACGAGACGGTGACGATGACGAGCAGTGTCGGGATGAGGCCGCCGAGGCGGCGGAGCGCGTAGCGCAGCATGCGCGACTTTAGGGAAGCGGCATGCGTGGCGTCAACGACTTCGCGGCAACACCGCCGGCAACCCGAGCCGCTATACTGCAACTCCTATGAAACGCATCCTGGTCGGCATCAAGCGCGTCGTGGACTACAACGTGCGCATCCGCGTGAAGGCGGATGGCAGCGGCGTGATCACCGATGGGGTGAAGATGAGCATCAACCCCTTCGACGAGATCGCCCTGGAGGAAGCGCTGCGCATCAGGGAGCGCGGCGCCGCGGAGGAAGTGGTGGTCGTCACGGTCGGACCCGCGGACTGCCAGCAACAACTGCGTACCGCGCTTGCCATGGGCGCGGATCGTGCGCTGCACGTGCTGGCCGACGGGGTCATCGAGCCGCTCGTGACCGCGCGGGTGCTGTTGAAGCTCGTCGAGCGCGAGCAACCGCTGCTGGTGATCCTCGGCAAGCAGGCCATTGATGACGACAACGGCCAGACCGGCCAGCTGCTGGCGGCGCTGTGGCAGCGGCCGCAGGCCACCTACGCCTCGAAGGTTGAACTGCATGACGGCGCGGCGCGCGTGACCCGCGAGGTGGACGCAGGGCTGGAAACACTCGATGTGGACATGCCGGCAGTGATCACCACCGACCTGCGCCTGAACGAGCCTCGCTATGTGAAGCTTCCTGACATCATGAAGGCCAAGAAAAAGCCGCTCGACACCCTTACCTTGAGCGCCATGGGCGTGGAGCCGCGGGTGCAGTTGAAGCCAGTCAGCTTCCAGGCGCCCGCGAATCGCAAGAAAGGCGTGATGGTGAAGGATGCCGCCGAGCTGGTCGCGGCACTGAAGCAGAGGGGACTGCTGTGACAGCCAGGATACTCATCGTCGCCGAGCACGATGGCGCGAAGCTGAACCCGAGCACGGCCAAGTGCGTGACCTGCGCCCGTGCCATCGACGTTGCCGACATCAGCGTTGCGGTGTGCGCGGTGGACGCCGCGGCGGTGGCGGCCCAGGCGGCGCAGCTCGCCGGCGTGAACCACGTCCTCCGCGTTGAGAATCCGGCCAACGAGCACGCGCTCGCTGCCGTGCTGGCGCCGCAGATAGCGGCTCTGGCGGCGCCCTATTCCCACGTGTTCGGCCCCTCGACGACTTTTGGCAAGGACCTCATGGCGCGGATCTCGGGGCTCCTTGATGCCCCGCAGGTGAGCGACATCATGGCGGTCGAGAGCGCCACGCGCTTTCAGCGGCCGATCTACGCCGGCAATGCAATCCTCACGGTGGAGGTTGCAGCCGGAGCGAAGGTCGTGGGCACGGTGCGCACGGCTTCCTTCCAGGCGGCTCCTGACGGTGGTTCAGCGCCGATCGAGAAGGCGTCGCTGGATGTTGCGATCCCGCAGCACACGCGCTTCGTGTCGGTGTCGGCCGGCCGCAGCGACCGCCCGGATCTGCAGACGGCGGCACGCGTGATTTCCGGCGGCCGTGCCCTGGGGAGCGCGGAGGGTTTCAAAATCCTCTATGCGCTGGCCGACAAACTGGGAGCGGCGGTCGGCGCTTCGCGTGCCGCGGTGGATGCAGGTTACGCGCCGAACGAGATGCAGGTGGGGCAGACCGGCAAGATCATCGCGCCGCAGCTGTATGTCGCGATCGGCATCTCGGGTGCCATCCAGCACCTCACCGGCATCAAGGACGCGCGCACCATTGTCGCCATCAACAAGGACGGTGAGGCGCCGATTTTCGAGGTGGCCGACATCGGCCTCGTGGGCGACCTGTTCCAGATCATCCCCGAGATCGAGCGGTTGCTTTAGCTAATCGGCCGGCGAGCACACCAAACAGCTGCTTCTGGCGGATGGCAGGCCGGTTCCGGGCGCTCAAATGATCAGGCTTGCCGCGCGTGAATGATCCAGAGGTTGGCAAGGCGCTCGAGCGTCGGATCACCCTTGACCTGCCTGAAGGTCTTCACGGCGTCATCCTTGTGCCCCCCCTTCAGCTGCGCAATGCCNNGGTAACCGAAGTACGCCTGCCCGACGCTCGCCGCCGCCTCGCCGGTGGTGGCGGCATCCGCGGTCTTCTCCGCGTTGGGCAGGCCGGCCTGGTCTTCGGCAGCCTTCTTCTTCGCGCTCTCGAGCGTGCGCTGCGTGCGAGCCAGCGCGTGGGGGTCGTTCGCGAACACGCCCCTCTGCAGCCCGTTCTCCAGGGCGTGCTGGGCCTCAGCCGGCGCGCCCTGGTCCATCGCAATCGACCCCATCTCACCGTAGTCATTGGGCTGCGTGAGCACGCCGACGTCATTCATGAGGCGGTAGGCCTGCATCTTGTTGGTGTCGCCCGTGGCCTGATGCTCCAGGGAAACCAGCAGGCCCTGCCAGTATTCGGGCTTCGGATAGTAGGTCACCAGGCGTTCGAGCTGGCGTGTCTCGCAGACCTTGTCATCGAGCCTGCCGCAGGAACTGCGCGTGATGTTGAGAAGGTCGACCTTCGGCACCTGGCCCGCCTTGATGAGGGAGTCAATGTGGCTCTCCTCAAACTTCACCGCGCCCCGGTAGTCGCCCTTCAGGTAATACGCCTGCCCGACGAGCACGCGCGTCTCCTCATCAGCGAAGCCATCCTTGATGGCACGATTGCCGTACTCGATCGCCTTGTCGTAGGACTTTAAGTTGTTATTGATGATGACCAGCGCGCGCACATCGCTCTGCACCTGCGCCGGGCTCGTGAAGCCATCGGTGAGCAGCGCCTCGTAGGTCTTCCCGGCGCAGGCATAATCGTTGGTGCGCACGCAGGAGTAGCTCATCATCTCGTTGATGACGTGCTGATCAAAAGGGGTCTTGCCCGGCGTGCCCTCGGCCACGCGCAGCTTCGCGATCGTGTCCGGGTACCTCTTCGCCTTGAAGCTCTCCTGCGCCGGCTGCAGCGCCTTGGCCAATGCCTTGCTGTTAACGGCCTGCGCGAGCGCATCCCCGGAAGCCAGGGCCAGTAACCCGGCTACGGCGGCGCTCACTACCAACGGGTGCGCGAATACTGCATTCGAATTCATTAGGTGCTCACTTTGTGCGACTGGTGCGGATCGCTCTTTCCTACAGAAGCCCCAGTATGTGTTCGGCCGAAGAAACCTTGAACTGCCCGGGCGCCTCGATCTCCACCTGGGTGGCGACGCCCTCCTTCACGACCACGGCAAAGCGCTGACCGCGGGTGCCGAGCCCGTGCGCCTTGCCATCGAGTTCCAGGCCCAGTGCCCTGGCGTACTCGCCGTTGCCGTCGGCGAGCATGAGGACCTTGTCACCGACGCCCGAGGCCTTGCCCCAGGCGTTCATGACGAAGACATCATTCACCGCCATGCAGGCGATGGTATTCACGCCCTTGGCGAGGATCTGGTCCGCAAGCTGCACGAAGCCGGGCAGATGCTTGGCATCGCAGGTCGGGGTGAAGGCACCCGGCACCGAGAACAGCACCACGCGCTTGCCGCTGAAGAGCTCATCGGTCGTGATGTCCTTCGGCCCCTCCTTGGTCATGCGCTTGAACTTGCCCGCGGGCATTTTGTCCCCCGCCTTGATTGCCATGGCTATGCTCCTTCGTAACTGATTTGAGTGGTGCCGGGCGGGTCTGCCGTTGCACGGCCTGCGCCGGCGCGCGCTGCTTACGTCTGCTTCGAGTGAATCACCCACAGCGAAGCCAGGCGCTCCAGCACCGGCGAACCATGCACGCTTTGGAACGTCTTCACCGCGTCATCCTTGTGACCAGACTTCAGCTGCGCAATGCCGAGATTCAGGCGCGTGTTGGCCTCGTCCTTCAGCCCACCCTTGCTGACCGCCTTCGAGAGCTGGTCCACCGCTTTGTCGTACTGCTGGTAGCCCAGGTAAGCGAACCCCGTGCCCGCGTTCTTCACGCCACTGGCGGAGGCATTNNGCCGCCGCCGTGAGCTTCTGCGCGTCTGCGGCCTTATTTCCCGTGAACGCACCCGCGTCGGTTCCCATCTGCATCGCGTGCTGCGCATCGCCCGGGGAACCGTGATCCATGGAAATGTTGGCCATGTCGATATAGTCGTCGCCGCTTCTCATCGCGCCCACGTCGGCCGTGAGCCGGTAAGTCTGCAGAGTTTCGAGATCCCCTTTGGGGTGCACCAGGGAGAGCAGCTGCCCCCAGGTCTCTGGCTTCGGGTAGTAGGTCGCCTGGTATTCGAGCGCCTTGGCAAGGCAGGCGTCGTCTTTGACCTTGGCACAGGCGCTCAGATATACGCTCAGGTCCTCCACCTTAGGGGTCTGGCCCTGCTTCACGACATCGGCAATGCGGGCGTCTTCGAGTTGTATCGCGTCCTTGAAGTCGTCCTTGAGGTAGTAGGAGGCCCCGACCACTTCGTAGGTCGCATCCGTCGCGAAGCCGCCCTTGATGACGCGGTTGCCGTAGTCGATCGCCTTGTCGTAGTCCTTGGCCTGGAAGCTCACCTGCGCCACCAGGCCGGTGAATTTCTGGTTGTCCTCGGGGGTGGTGAAGCCATCGTCGATCTGCCCCTGCAACGCCTTGCTGACGCACGGCACATCGTTGGTCTTGGAGCAGGCAAACGCCGTCATCTGGTTGATCAGGTGCTGATCGTACGGCGTCTTGCCAGACAGCGCGTCTGCCGCGTGCAGCTTCTCGATCGCCTCCGGGAACTTGTTGTCCTTGAGCAGCCCCTGGACCTCGGCCAAAGGCTTCTGCAGCGGCGNNTGGGCTGATCCGCGGCAAGGGCCGTGCCGGCCGCTGCCGCGAGCGCCAGGAGAACCGCGGCGTGTGCGGCACGCAGGCTGCCGGTTACCTTGAAACTCACGGTGTTCTTTCGCACGGTTCGCAACTATTCCTTGAACTCCGACACGTTGACGAAACCAATCTTCTTCATGCGGTTGCGCTGTGCGGCCGCAAGTACCTTCGCCACCACGTCGTATTTCGCACGCGCATCGGGCCGCAGGTGAATTTCCGGCTGCGGATCCTTTTCCGCCTCAGTACGGAAATAACCTTCGAGCGTGTCGACATTCGGGATTGCCGTCCCGTTCCACACCACCGCNNCAATCTCCAGATCAATGACCTCAGGGCGCTGATCCGGCGGCGGCGGATTGTTGGCCTGCGGCATGTCGAGCTTGACCGCGTGGGTCATGATCGGAAGCGACACAATCAGCGTGACCAGCAGCACCAGCATGACGTCGATGAGCGGCGTCGTGTTAATGTCGCACATGACATCGCCGGTATCGCCAATACTCATTGCCATGACTTGAACTCCTAGTTCAGGCGGTAGCCGCGCACGCCGTGGTCGGGCTCGGTGAGAAAGCCCACCTTCACGATGCCACCGCGCTGGATCATGTACATCACCTTGCCGATGTCCGCAAAGCGGGTGTCCTTGTCACCGCGGATGTGGATCTCGGGTTGCGGCTTAATTACGGCCGCCGCTTTGATCTGCTCGAGCAGCGTCTGCATGCTCGGCACGGCCTTGTCGTTCCAGTACACCTGCCCTGCCTTGTCCACCGAGATGGTGATGTTCTCGGGCTTGGTCTGGGTCGGGATATTGACAGCCTTCGGCAGATCCACCTTCACGGACTTGTTGATGACCGGAATGGTGATCAGGAAGATGATGAGCAGCACCAGCATGACGTCCACGAGCGGCGTCGTGTTGATGTTGGACATCACCGGTAACCCGCCCCCAGCGCCGCCGCCCCCAGGCATGCTCATTGACATGGTCGCTTACTCCGCGGATGCCTTGGCCGTTGCCGGGCGCGCACCGCCTGCGGCGGCAGCACCGCTGTCCACGCGCACGCCGCCTACCAGGTAGGCATGCAGGTCGCTCGCAAAGTTCCGCACGGCGTCCTGCAGGACCTTATTACGGCCGAGCAGCCAGTTGTATCCCATGACCGCCGGCACGGCGACGAACAGGCCGATGGCCGTCATGATGAGTGCCTCGCCGACGGGTCCCGCGACCTTGTCGATGCTCGCCTGGCCGGCGATACCGATACCCACCAGCGCGTTCAGGATGCCCCACACCGTGCCGAAGAGGCCCACGAACGGCGCCACCGAGCCTACCGTGCCCAGCAACCCCAACCCGTTGTGCAGTTTGCTGTTCACCTGCTCGGTGGCGCGTTGCAGCGACATGGTGATCCACTCGTTCAGATCGATGCGATCCGTCAGCCGTCCGTCGTGATGCGCAGCGGCGCGCAGACCGTCCTCGGCAATGACGCGGAAGTCATCGCCCTTCTTCAGACGGTCGACGCCGTCCTTGATCGAGGGTGCAGTCCAGAACTGCTTCTCCACGACCCTGGCGGATTTCTTGAGCTTGGCCTGGTCCCAGAGCTTGGTGAGCATGACGTACCAGGACGCCAGCGACATGATGGCAAGCAGAACGAGCACGGAGCGGGCGATGATGTCGCCGCCTGCCCACAGAGCGGCCAGGCCATAAGGGTTATCGACGGTTGCGGTGGGTTGGGTATCCATGTTTTCCTCGAATCAGAAAATTAGACCGCACGCTGTGCGGCGTCTGTACTACTTCAGTTGGAATTTGACCGGCATCGCGCTGCATTTTGTTACCGGCTTGCCGTCTTCAGTGGCGGGNNGCCTTGACGTATCTGAGGGCAGCTTCGTCGAGACTTGAGGTGCCCGAAGACCTGTCGACCTTGGGGTCCTCCGAGAGCTTGCCATCTGGCCCGACGCACACGTGCACCGAGACGGAGCCCGTTTGCCCCAGGCGCTGAGCGCTGGGGGGGTAGAAGTCGTCCGGTGTGGGGAAGCCCTTGCCGTAACCGATACCGGTCCCCGCGACCGCGGAGTGGACCACCGGCGGCGGCCGCACCACCGCCTTGTCCGTCACGTCCTGAATCGCGGTGCTGGTCGACTCTACCGGCATCTGGATGTTCACATCCGGCGGCGGCACTTCAACCGGCGG